>NZ_LNCE01000044.1:0-24072 GCF_001445815.1 Janthinobacterium sp. Ant5-2-1
CTATGGCGTCATTGCCTTATATTACTGCACCTGGAAACATTGAAAAAGCTTTTAATGGAATTAAGACGGCGGCGACTCCGGAGAGGATAACGCAGGATTTTGTGAAAACAATTCTAAAAATACCTGGCGGGTCTGGCGATCAAGTTACTGCTTTTTTAAAAAAGCTTGGATTTTCTAACTCTGATGGTACTCCGTCTGATATATATAAAAAATTCAGAAATGTTTCCTCATCAAAAAAAGCTGCTGCCGAGGCATTAAGATTTGCATACGCCCCTCTTTATAAGAGGAATGAGTATATGCATGAGCTTTCTGATGATCAATTAAAGGGATTGATTATAGAGGAAACAGGTCAGGGGCAGGATTCAGCACCTGTTGCTTTAGTTCTTTCCTCAATTAAGGCGATAAAGAAGTTTTGCGACTTCTCAAACGTTCATGCTAGTGATGTAATCGATAAGAAAAACGTGATTGAAGAGAATGTTCAAATCGGTAAGGTTAGGGAGGGTAATGATTTTTCTTTGCCTAGAAATGATTTGGGTTTTAATTTATCTTACACTATTAACTTGAACCTTCCTGCGACATCAGATATTGCAGTTTTCAATGCTATATTCAAAAGTTTGAAAGATAATTTGCTTAGCGGAGGAGGGAATGGCTAAGCTGGAAGATCATATTCGTTCATTTGGAATGTCAGGTTTTCTGTTGATTGATGAAGTGCGTAGTCTGGAGCAGAGGTACGGAATAGAATTAGGTCACGGTGTAAGATCTGTTCCAGAAGAGCAAGGCGAATATTATCCTCAGTTTGAACAAAGTGTTCGAGTGGAGGCTGCAAGGATGTCTCAATACTATGAGTTATTCTACTGTTTAGAGCAGGCAATTAGGAAATTAATATCGGAAACTTTAATTGATGCAACAGGTGCCATCTGGTGGCATAGCGGAAAAGTTCCTGCTGCTATAGTTAAGGATGTGAATGATCGAATTCAGCGAGAGGTGGATAGCGGATTGACACAGCGTTCGGAGTTTCAGATTGACTATACTACCTTTGGTGAACTATCGATGATAATTACATCGAACTGGGATTTATTCGGTACAATCTTCACCAGTAGACGTGCGGTAGAGAAAATTATGAGTATCCTAAACAATTTACGTGGCCCTATTGCTCATTGTTGCCCTATGGCTGAAGATGAGATTGTTCGCTTGCAACTTGCAGTAAAAGATTGGTTTCGAATTATAGGTTAAGTTTTTACATTTATATTTTTGTCGCCCCCCCACAATCACCACCGCCGCCGGCACCAGCAAAAACAGCGCAATGACCGTCCCCAGCAATCTACTCCCCACCAACCATACCACCGCGCGCCGGAATTGCGATTCTTCGATCTTGCATTCGATGACTTCATCCGTCGTGCCCGCACGGAATAGGCGAGGGTGCCGATGATGTGGATGATGAACGTCAGTGCGCAAATCAGCAGCAATTGCTTGTCCATCACAGCCTTGCAGTGAAGAAAATATAATTCCATGCTGCCACGGAATTATTTATTTTTTAACTGCAAATAAGATAATTTTATGTGATTGGGGTTTTGTGGTGGTTTGTGTGGAGTTGGACTGAATTTCACCCCAAGGCAGAAACTGGGGTCAGACCCGACGGGTCTGACCCCGGCCTTTGCCTGTGGGTGAGATAAATGCCGCAGTGAGCGTTTGACTGGTTTCCTTGCTTGTATTTCAAGCTTGCACCCTCAACTATCCCGGGTAGCGGCACGATTTTCCGCTCGACATGAACCAACCAACCCGGAGGTACGCCATGAGTTTCGATTCCTTTCTGTCCAAACTGAAGACCAAAGCTAGTGAGCTGAAAACCGAAGCGCTGAAGTACAAGAACAAGGATTTCCTGAACGCCGCGATGGCGGGATCGGCCCTGATCGCGATGGCCGACGGCAGCGTCAGCGCGGAAGAGAAGCAGAAAATGGTGAAGTTTATTGAAAGCAATGACGCGCTGTCCGTGTTTACCACCAGCGATGTGATCAAGGCTTTCCAGGAATATGTCGGCCAACTGGAGTTCGACAAGGATATCGGCGAAGCCAAGGCGTATCAGGCGCTGGGCAAGATGAAGTCGAATGTGGAGGCGTCGCGCTTGCTGGTGCGCATGATCATCGCCGTCGCTTCGTCGGACGGCAATTTCGACGCCAACGAGCAGCGCGTGGCCAGCAAGATCGCGCGTGAGCTGGGCTTGACCCCGGCGGAGTTCGAGCTGCAGTAAAGCCAGGCCGGCCGGCCCCGGCTGGCTGGACTTAACTCTTGTCCCACCAAGGCGGCGTGCCCGACGACCAGGGGCACGCCATTTCCACTTCGCTGATCCTGTAGCGGATCTCGATCACCTGGCCGGGGCTGAAGGGACCGCGTTTCCAGTCGCCGGAATCAAAGACGTAGCCTTTGCCCTTGATGCAAAGGCTGGTCGGATTGTTGCCGATGGGACCGGTCGAGTGCAGGGTGACGCGCACTTCGCCGTTGGCGTCCAGCGGGGCGTCGCCACCCATGAAGAGCGGATCCGAGCCGACGTCGCAGACAGTGGTGCTGCCTATCTTGCTGCAGTGCTTGATATACGTTTGCTGGCGCGCATTGGCCAGGTAATCGTCATGCCGCATCGGCTTGCCGTCGTCATAGGTAAAGCGCAGGACGACTTGCGTGGGCTCGCTGGCCGGATGGCGCGTGGTGCTGGTGCAGGCGGCGCTGACGAGGGCCAGCAAGGGCCAGGCCAGCAGGCGCAGGCCGCCGCGCAGCACGGTGAATATGGGATTACTGCGAGGTGTCTGCATTGCGCTCCATGGGCCGTTGCCATTCGTTTAAGAAATTTGGCGGCGATGATAGCACGCGATGGCAGCATCTGTGCCTGCCGCGCCTGTGCGCCGCCTCAGCGCGACGCCAGGCCGATGCTTTGCACGTGGTAGGGCACGATGTCGCCGCCGGACAGATTCTGCGCCGGCACCACCATCACCAGTTCGCCATCCACGCTGCCGTCATCGTTGTGGTCGATGCGCACTTTCAGCTGGCGGTCCAGCGCGACGAAGGCGTTGTGGTCGGTGGCGACGATGCGGTGCTCTTCCTGCTTGCCGATACGCGCATACATGACAGCGCCGGCAAGGCGCAGTTCCAGGGTGTCGCCACTCGACAGATCATAGGTGCCGACGAACTTCTTGCAGTCCTGGCGCATCATGTAGCGCGGGTGTTCGGGCACATCGATGCGCAGCGCGTTGCCCGGCACGGTGACAGTGTGCTCCGGTGGCAGGGTTTGCGCAGTGGTTGCCAGGCTGGCGGCAGCAAGGCACAGCAGTGTGCCCAGGATAATGGTTTTCATGTTGTTGTCCTCGTTGGTGGATGGCCTTTGGCGCATGATGCGGGCGAGAATGGGGCAGGAATCAGTCTAGGCGCGGTGTTGTGGCGTTATGGGCCGGTACTGTCTATGCCGGCCCGGGCTTGCCGCCTTAGCGCGAGGCCAGGCCCATGCTTTGCACGTGGGCAGGCATGATGGCGCCGCTGGCCAGTTTTTCGGCCGGCATCTGCATCAGCACTTCGCCACCCACGCTGCCATCGTTGCGCAAGTCGATGCGTATGGCCAGTTGCCTGTCCAGCGCCACGAAGCTGTGGCTGCCGCTGGCGACGATGCGGTGTTCCTCCTGATCGTCGATGCGCGCATACATGAGGGCGCCGACGTTGCCGATATTGCGCAGGTGGAGCACTTGCCCGTTCGACAGCTCATAGCCGCCGCGGAACGGGGCAAACGTTTCCGCATTCATGAAATGTCTTTGTGCCGGCAGTTCGATCGTCTGCAGGCGTCCGCCTGGAATGACGACGGTCTGGCTGTCGGGGAGCGATTGCGCATTTGCCAGCAGGGCGCAGACGCCCAGGGTGCCGGCCAGTATCCATGTTTTCATTTTTTTACCCATCCTTGAACTGTGGTGCCGTCCGCTGCCGGCGCGGCGATATGGTTGTCGATACCAGGGAAATCGAACCGGCTGGGCAGCACGCGCTGTGATGACTCTGGCAAGGTGCGGGCGACCGGTCTTGCCAGTGTAGGCAGGCAAGTTGTCCTGCACATCATCCGATCGGATGAGGCAGCCTCATGCGTCGAGCACGGCCAGGTGCGCCGTCGCGCCGTGGATCAGCGCGATCAGCTCGCCCTGGCGCCGCGTGTCTGTTTTCAGGTAGGTGTGATGCAGATGCGTCTTGACGGTGTTGACGCTGATGCCACCGCGCGCGGCGATTTCCTCGATGGTGGCGCCTTGCGCCAGTTCCTTGCCGACCAGCGCTTCGGCTTGCGTCAAGTCGAACAGCTGGCGCAAGGCAGTGGCGGACGTGCTCGCTTGTGCGGGGTCGCGCGCGATCAGCAGTGCGCATGGCGGCTGGCAGGCCGCGAGCAGGGTGATGGTCAAGGCCAGCGGCGTTTGCTGCTTGCGCATCAGGCGCAGCGACTGGCATTGCGATGGGCCGCTAGCACCGGCGCTGGCGATGACGAGACGCACAGCGCGTACGAGGGCGGGCGGCGCAGTGTGCGCCAATTGCGCCGCATGCAAGGCGTGGCCGGCGGGCGTGGCGAAGCGCAGCCCAAGGCCCGCATCGAGTACCAGCACGGCGGCGCCCATGGCGTCGAGCGCCGCCAAGGCGCAGCGGCTGGCCAATTGCGCCTCGCGCAGGCGCTGCTGCAAGCACAGGGCGCGTTGCAGATGCGGCAAGAGTTCCTGCCATTGCCGGCTGTTCAGGGCCGTGCTGTCGAGCTGCGGCCAGTCGTCCGTGCCGCAAGCCGTCTCGTACAAGGCGGCGATCAGTTCGCCCACATCCGCGCTTGCTGTAGCTGTGCCCATGCTTGTCCCCATAGCCTGATTACATCAGTGTGCCGCAGGCGTGCAGGTGCGGAACTGGGTAAGGGCGGTGTTGCGCAGCGATCTGCCCCACCTTTATGAGGAAGGGCTGGCCGCTGCCATCTGGCCTGGGCAACTATCAAGATAGTACAAAGACATCAGTGCTGCAATGGTTTGCAATAATATGGTTGGATAGTGTTCTGTAGGAAACTTGCACGGGCAAAACACGTCCATGATGTAAGATTCGCACTATGACCGATTTCACATTTACCGATAGCCCATGAGTTCAATAATGATTCCCGACGTCGCCCTAGTCGACAATACCGAACAACGCACACCGCTGGTGCTCGTGCTGGACTGCTCCGGCAGCATGGATGGCGAGCCCGTCGCCCTGCTGAACGAAGGTCTGGCCTTGCTGGAACAGGAACTCAAGTCCGACGTGATCGCCGCCAAGCGCGTGCGCATCCTGGTGATTCAATATGGCGCCCACGATGAAGCCGTGGTGGCCAGCAACTGGTGCGACGCCATGGATTTCACGGCGCCCCGCCTTGAAGCGAACGGCACCACGCCGACCGGCGCGGCCGTCGAGCTGGCCCTGGCCGAGATCGAGCAGGAAAAGCAGCGTTTCCGCCAGGCGGGCGTGGCCTACACGCGGCCGTGGCTGTTTTTGATGTCGGACGGCGAACCGACGGACCGCTGGCAGCATGGCGCCGAGCAGGCGCGCGCGGCGGAACAGTCGAACAAGGTGGCGATCTTCCCCATCGCCGTGGGCGACAACGCGAATATCGATTCCCTGGGGCAGTTTTCCAGTCGTGGCGAGCGGGGCGTGAAGCAGCTGAAAGGCTTGCAATTCCGCGAACTGTTCCTGTGGCTAAGTGCCAGCATGCAAGTGGTGTCGCAATCGCGTCCCGGTGCGCAGGCCCAGCTGGCCTCAACCGACGGCTGGTCTGTCGTGAATACGTGAAAGCCGCTGATTCATGGCGATAGTAAACAAGCAGTGGCGCGTATTCGGCGCCTCCGTCACGGGCAAGGCGCACCTGGATAAAGACATCCCTTGCCAGGATGCGCACGCGCACGCCGTCGTGGGCGACGTCCTGGTGGCCGTCGTCTGCGATGGCGCCGGTTCGGCCAGGCTCAGTGAACAGGGCGCGCAGTTTGTTGCCGCGCACACCGTGCAGGCGCTGGCCGGACGGCTGGAGCAGGGCGCCACCGTGCAGGATTTACATGACGGCGCGCTGGCCGGTACCCTGGCGCAGATCCGCGCGGCGCTGGACGATATCGCCCGCGCCGCCAATGCCACCCTCGACGATTACGCTGCCACTGTCGTTGGCGTGGTCATGGGAGCGGAGGCAGGCTTCTTTTTCCACCTGGGCGATGGCCTGGGCGTGGCGCAGCTGATTGATGGCGGCGAACTCATCTCGCTGCCCGCCAACGGCGAATACGCGAACGAAACCTACTTTATCAGCGCCGAGCGCTGGCGCGAACAGCTGCGCCTGCTGTGCATTCCCCGGTCCGTGCGCGGCGTGGTGCTGATGTCGGACGGTTGCATGCCCTTTGCCATGAGCAAGAACAATGCGGCCTTGTACGCACCGTTCATGGATGCCGTGCAAGGTTATCTGCTTACGGTCGACAGCGTGGAGTTGGGCAATACGGCGCTGGCGTCCACCCTGGCCGACCCGCGCACGCACCAGATCACGGGCGACGACAAGACCCTGCTGCTGGCCTTGCGCGCATGAGCCGGAAGCAGGGTGTGACACCGGGCCTGAGTCCGGGTGGAAAAATTTGGCTGGATAAAGTCCGCAGTTTGGTCTTGGGCAAACTGATTAAAAGCGGCGGCGCGGGCAGCGTGTATCTGTTGCCCGGCGCGCCCGCGCAGGTTGCCAAGCTGTATCATCCTCACCTGGACCGGGCCGCCAACCGGCGCAAGCTCGAAGCGATGCTGGAACTGACGCCCGAGCTGCCCGACCAGTTGGAAAACGGCAAGCGCTACGTGCAGATCGCGTGGCCGCAAGCGGCCGTGTTCGACGGCCAGGGCGGCTTTGCCGGCTTCGTCATGCCCCTGCTGGACATGGCGCAGACGGCCGAGCTGGAACAGATCATGCAGGAGCGGCAAGCGCGCGCGGCCGGCTTGCCCACGGGACTCGGCCCCAAGCTGACCTTGGCCGCCAACCTGGCCGCCGTCATCGACGCGCTGCATCAGCAACAGCATTACGTGGTCGATCTGAAACCCGTGAATCTGCGCTTTTACCGCGATTCGCTGTACATCGCCATGCTCGATTGCGATGGTTTCAGCATCCAGGGCCATGCCGAGCGATTTCCTGCCGAGCAATTCACGGCCGATTACCTTGCGCCGGAATTCCAGCGCAAGGGCATGCCGGCGGGCACGGAAATGGCGCAAGACCGCTTTGCGCTGGCCGTCGTCATCTTCCAGCTGCTCAACTTTGGCATCCACCCGTACAGCGGACGGCCCGGCAATGCGCAAGTGGCGACCGACATTCCCGGGCGTATCCGTGACGGCTGCTATGCGTATGGCGTCAAACGCCACAAGCAGCTGGCGCCGAACGCCACCAGCGGCCACGCGCTGATGCCTCCTGAACTGCGCGCCATGTTCGACCGCGCGTTTTCCCAGTCTCCCAAACCGCAGCGGCCCTCGGCGGCCGACTGGGCGCAGTTGCTGCGCGGCTATGCGCAGCGCAGCGGCGGCAAGCTTGTCGTGTGTACCGCCAATCCCGAGCACCAGCATTTCGCGGGCCTCGGCTGCGCAGCGTGTGCGCGCGACAAGGTCATCGGTGCGGCAGCGCAAGCGTCCGTGCTCGCGCAGCAACAGATGCTGGCGCAGTCCCAGCCACGGCAGCGCAGCGCGCGCGGCGCGCACCATACGGCGCCGGGGCAGGCGCCCGTGCGGCTGCCTGCGGGCGGTGCGCAGGCCAATGCGGTCGGCATTTCAGGCAAGGGCTGGGCCGTGGTGGTGCTGCTGATCGTGCTGTTCCTGATCGGCTTTACGGCCTGGACCTCATCGTCCGATGAAGTCAACAAGAAGGCAAGCTTGCAGGCTCAAGCGGACCAGGCGGCTGGCCTGGAAGTATTTCGTTGGCGCTCGCGCAAGGCGGCCGGTTTCCAGCAGTCGGACGCGCGCAAGGCCGTGCACAGCCTGTCGCAAGCGATCAGCAAGGGCGATGATGACGCTGTCACGCGCGGCTTGCAGCTGTTGTACCGCTCCGGGGAGGGAAAATCCTCGGGTTACGAGGGTGACAAGGTGCGTGCCCGCTTGCGTACCACCTTGATGGAAGGCTTGGGCGCGATGCCCTTCTATGCTCCCGAATTGGCGAAGACCTATCTTGACCAATTGCAAGCCGATCCGCGCGACCACCTGGCGGCGGCGGCCATGGGCCGCATGCACCTGAGCCTGAACGAACCGCAGGCGGCGCGCCAGTATTTCGAGCAAGCCGTGTGGGCCCACCCGACTGATGGCGTGTCCTGGCTGGGCATCGCCGCCACGGCCCTGATGCGCGGCGGCGACGAACAGGATGCCGTCAACTTGGTGGCGCTGGCGCAGTTGACGGCCTACCGCTATGCGGTGGAAAACGCCATGCCGACGGAACCGGGCGAGCCGGCCGACAATGGCGTTGCCGCCACGGCGAAGCGCATGGACCGGGCCGCCAAGGTGCTGCGCATGGTCCAGGCTGGTTCCTACGAGAAGCGCTGGGACAAGGCGCTGGCCGATGGCGCGCTGCTGGCGTCCAAACTCAAGGCCTTGCCGCCGTTGCCGGATCAGCCTGCCAGTGTGCTGCGCGAGACGATGACGACGGTGGATTATGGCGTGCTCGACGAAAAGCAGGCGGCGGGCGAAAATCGTTTGACCCTGTCGATTGCCGCCGACGGCAGCCTGACGTACGCGGCGGCGGAAAAGCCGATGGAACCCCAGTTGAACAAGGTGATACAGGATAGCGTGAAGCGCTGGACCTATTTGCCGGCCGTCAAGCATGGCCAGTTACAGGATGCCAAGGCGGAAGTGTTGGTGCGCTACCGCAATGGCCGGGCCAGCTTTGTGCCGGCCGAGGCGCGTGTTTCCGTGGAAGATTAAAGGAATCGTATGAAAATCAAGACTCTATGCGCGCTGCTTGGCGCTTCCTTGCTGTGGCCCGCGCTGTCGCAGGCGCAGATCGTGCAGCGCCAGGTGTTCACGGCGATTGCCGGCGAACAAGACAGCGAAGGCGCCGACGTGCTGACGGTGGCGGGCGGCACGGCTTGCGGCGGCCGGCAGGTGCGCATGGATGCGCGCTCGGTCGGGCTGGACGATGCACCGTATGAAGCAATGAAAGGCCGGCTGGCCAGGCAGATCCGCAGCAAGACGCCCATGCTCGTCACCCTGAAAAAATGCCCAGAGGATGAAAGCGTGCCCATCGTGCGGCAGATCGCCGCCTGCACGCCAGCGGCCTGCGCCGACGGCCGGGCGCGGTTGTACCTGCACGAGCGTTTCTTCCCTATCGAGCAGGAAAAGGCGCCAAACGTGTTGCTGTTGCCTTTGCCGAAAGGCAAGCTGCCGGGTACGTGGAAGGTGGACATTTACAGCGTGGCCGGCCACAAGCTGCGCCTGTCGGGCCAGGTCAACCACGCCGACTATGCGCAGGGTGAACTGGTGGGCGGCTACACCTATTATTACCCGGATGGCCAGATCGAAAAACAGGTGCCGCAAGATGCCAAGGGCCGGCAGCAGGGCGTGGCCAGCAGCTACTATCCTGACGGTACGCTGGAATCGCGCAGCCAATGGCGCGACGGTATGCCGGAAGGCATGCAGCGCAGCTATCACAGCACGGGCAAGCTGCGCGAAGCCGTGGAATTTCGCAATGGCGGCCAGGTTGACGGCACATTCGATACCTTTGATGCCAATGGCAAGCTGAAGACA
This sequence comes from Janthinobacterium sp. Ant5-2-1, assembly GCF_001445815.1. Classification (NCBI taxonomy): domain Bacteria; kingdom Pseudomonadati; phylum Pseudomonadota; class Betaproteobacteria; order Burkholderiales; family Oxalobacteraceae; genus Janthinobacterium; species Janthinobacterium sp. Ant5-2-1. The sequence continues at coordinate 9,751 of NZ_LNCE01000044.1, forward strand.
CGCCAGACCATGCGCGATGGCAAGCTGGAAGGCGAACTCATTACGTATTTTCCTGACGGTAAAGTTTCCAGCCGCACGCAAATGAGCAAGGGCAAGTACCACGGTCTGGCCACCTATTACCATCCGGATGGCGCCGTGCGCTCCACCATGACAATGCTCATGGACTTGCCGACGGGCGAAGCACTGGAATTTTATCCAGATGGCAAGGTGCAAGCGCGCCAGCAGTATGCCGGGAATGGGGCGCTGCTCAAGGTCCAACGCTACAGCCCGCAAGGCGTGCTGGTGCTGGAAAGAAACTGGGACAAGCAACTGCGCGAACAGGGCACGTCGCGCTCGTGGTACGAGAACGGCAAGCCGGAGCAAGCCATCGACTACGTGAACGACCGGCGCGACGGCTGGAGCCGCAGCTGGCACGAGGATGGCAGTTTGAAGGGCGAATGCCAGTATGTGGCCGGCAAGGCCCAGGGCGCATGCGGCGAAGCGCCGCCAGCGCCGGAACTGCAGCGCAAGGAGCAGGCATGGCGCGCATTGTGAAGCGCCTGCTTGGCGTCATGCTGCTGTTGCCGGCGCTGGCCCACGCCGAGATCGAACAGCGGCAAGTGGTCACCGCGATCAAGCCCGAGTCCGGCAAGGGCGGTGGCGATGTGCTGACCCTGGCCAGCGAGGATGGCTGCGGCGGGCGGCAGGTGCGCATGGATGCCGTGTCCGTGGGCCTGGACGCGCAGCAGTACGCCGCCATGAAGCGGCAATTGGCCAAGCTGATACGCGACAGGACGCCGTTGTTGATGCGTATCAAATTCTGCCCTGCGCCGGGTAATGTGGGTGCGCTCGCCATGCCGGATGTCGGTAAGCTGGGCGGCTGCGAGCCGCAAGCCTGTGCCGATGGCAAGGCGCGCTTGTACCTGAATCACAATCTGACGCGCGGCGAAGTCAAGGAGCATGCGCGCTATGCGCTGGTCGTGCCGCTGCCGCCAGGCAAGACGCCCGGCACCTGGCAAGTCGAGGTGGTGCACGCGCGCGAAGGCGAGCCGAAGCGGTTGATTGGCCAGGTCAACGATCCCGATTACCTGCGCGGCAGGCTGGTGGGCAACTACAGCATGTACTACCCGCATGGACAGGTCGAGATGCAGGTGGAGCAGGATGGCCGTGGCGTGCAGGAAGGTGTGCAGACCCTGTATCGTCCTGACGGCCAGATTTCCATGCGCAACACGTGGCGCAATGGCGTGCAGGAGGGAGAACAGCGGACCTATCACGATACGGGCAAGCTGAACGAGGTCAGCCAGTACGAAAACGGCGCCCGCGCCGATGGCCTGGTGGAAACTTTCGACAAGGATGGCAAGCTGCGCACGCGCATGACCCAGGTCAAGGGCCAGACGGAGGGCGAGCTGCTGCTGTTTTATCCGGACGGTAGCGTGGAAAGCCGCAGCCAGTACGTGAATGGCATCCAGGCAGGACCGAGCACCGGCTATTTCCCGGATGGCAAGGTGCAGCGGACAACGCAGTACGTGGACGACAAGCCCGTGGGCGACAGCGTCGAATATTATCCGGATGGCAAAGTGGCCAGCAAGCGCACGCACAGCGGCCACTACGTCTTGCGCAGCGAACAGCGCTTCAGCCGAGCCGGCATATTGCTCGTGCACAAGCAGTGGAACGCGGGCGGCCGCGAGGCGGGCGCATTGCGTTCCTGGTATGCCGATGGCAAGCCGAGGCAGTTGATCGAGTATGTCGATGGCGAGCGCCATGGCTGGACGCGGCACTGGCGGGAAGATGGCGGGCTGGAGAGCGAGTGTAGGTATGTGGCGGATGAGGCGCAGGGAGAGTGTACTGGCGATTCGGCCAGGTTTTCTTACACGGAAGATGGCATCGAGTTTGACATATCTGAGCCTTGACGCGCATTGACCTGCATGCAAGCTGCTATTGTCACTTCACTGCAGGTAAAGAGCCGGGGTCAGACCCGGCGGGTCTGACCCCAGATTTGCGCCAGTAGAATACTGTCGCTGTCTAAGATATATTGGTGAGAAACAATTACCTATGCGGCGGCGTCAGCACGCTGGCAATCGCCTTCGGCAAGGTCTCGGGATAATCGCGGCTGAAGTGCAGGCCGCGGCTTTCGCGGCGGGACAGGGCGCTGTTGACGATCATCGAGGCCACATCGACGAGATTGCGCAGTTCCAGTAAATCGTGCGTGATGCGGAAGTTGCGGTAGTACTCGTCGATTTCTTCCTTCAGCAGGGCGATGCGGTGCTGGGCCCGCTCCAGACGCTTGGTGGTGCGCACGATGCCCACGTAATTCCACATGAAGCGGCGTAGCTCGTCCCAGTTGTGTGAAATCACCACTTCCTCGTCCGCATCCGTGACGCGGCTTTCATCCCAGTCGGGCAGATACGGCGTGCCCAGCTTTTCCTTGCTTTCGATATCCTGCGCGCAGGCGCGGCCGATGACGATGCATTCCAGCAAAGAGTTCGACGCCAGGCGGTTCGCGCCATGCAGGCCCGTGCAAGCCGTCTCGCCGACCGCATACAGGCCCGGCAAGTCGGCGCGGCCGGCCAGGTCCGTCACGACGCCGCCGCACGTGTAGTGGGCGGCCGGCACGATGGGGATAGGCTGCTTGGTGATGTCGATGCCCAGTTCCAAACAGCGCGCGTAAATCGTCGGGAAGTGTTCGATGAGGAATTCCGCCGGCTTGTGGCTGATGTCCAGGTGTACGTAGTCGAGGCCGCGTTTCTTGATCTCGAAGTCGATGGCGCGCGCCACCACGTCGCGCGGCGCCAGTTCGGCCCGCTCATCGTGCGCCAGCATGAAGCGCTGGCCTGCCGCCGCGCCCGCTTCGGGCGGCAATTTCAGCAAGCCACCTTCGCCACGGATGGCTTCGGTGATCAGGAACGATTTCGCATACGGGTGATACAAACACGTGGGATGGAACTGGATGAATTCCATGTTCGACACGCGGCAGCCGGCGCGCCAGGCCATGGCGATGCCGTCGCCGCTGGCCGTGTCCGGGTTGGTGGTATATAAATACACCTTGCCGGCGCCGCCCGTGGCCAGCACGGTGTGCTCGGCGGCAAACGTCAGTACTTTACCCGTTTGCTCATCCTGCACGTACAAGCCGTGGCAATGCGGTTGCGCGTTGCGCTGGGTCGGCTTCATGCCCAGCTTGTCGGAGGTGATCAGGTCGATGGCGCAATGGTGTTCGAACAGGCTGATGTTCGGATGGGCGCGCACCTTTTCTTCCAGGGTCACTTGCACGGCGTGCCCGGTGGCGTCGGCCGCGTGGATGATGCGGCGCTGGCTGTGTCCGCCTTCGCGGGTCAGGTGGAAGCCCAGCTCGGCCGTGGCGTCGCGCGTAAATGGCACGCCTTGCTCGATCAGCCATTCGATCGCTTCGCGGCCGTGCTCGACGATGTAGCGCGTGGCACTCTCGTCGCACAGGCCGCCGCCGGCGATCAGGGTGTCTTCGATGTGCTGCTCGTGGCTGTCGCCCGAGTCCAGCACGGCCGCGATCCCGCCTTGCGCCCAGTTGCTGGCGCCATCGAGCAGCGCGCGTTTGGAAATGATCGCGACGGTGCGCGTCTCAGCTAAATGCAGTGCAACCGATAAACCCGCCAGGCCACTGCCGACAATCGCTACATCAAATTTCATGACATTTATCTTTTTTTAGGGGAAGCATACTATATGCCATTTCCCCTCATTCGGTAATGTATTGAGATAAATTCTGCAAGTGAAAGATAGCTGGGGCTGTAGCTTGTGGCGCATCAATATCTTCTTGGAACAGTTCGCCATGATGGCAAGACCAGCAGCGGGCCGCCTTGCGCGCGGCCTGATGCTTTTTGCCGCAGGGGGAACCATGATCCGCATCTTCAGCCATTACGTCTCGAAAACAGCGTTTATCTTGCTGTTGCTGGAAATCCTGATCCTGCTGCTGTCGGCCACCTTGACGTCCTTGCTGTGGCTGGCCGATGGCAGCCGCCTGGTGCGGGCGAGCGAGGTCTACCTGTCGTCCTCGATCTTTGCGCTGGTCATCGTTCTGAGCATGAGCGCGCTGGGCATGTACCAGCACCGCTCGCGCGAAGACATCCGCAACACTTTATTACGCATCCTGCCGTCGTTTGCGCTGGGTTTTGCCGTGCTCAGCGTCTTGATCCGGTTTATTCCTTCCTTGCATTTCGGACGCGGCAGCGTACTGATCTTCGGCCTGGGGGCCATCGGCGTGCTGCTGGCGCGTCTGGTGGTATTCAAATCCTCGCAATCGGCGCTGATGAAAGGCCGGCTGATCCTGGTGGGCGGCGGGGTGCTGGCGCGCGAATGCATGGATTTGGCGGCCAGCAAGATTGGTTTCCACCAGTTTACGGTCGTCGGCTGCGTCGATGTGGCGGGCGAGCAATGCTGCGTGCCGGCCTCGGCCTTGCTGCCGGCCGGACCGTCCCTGCTGGCCACGGCCCAGCGCCATGCCGCGCATGAGATCGTCGTGTCCGTCAGCGACCGGCGCAATGGCGCGTTTCCTGCCAAGCAACTGTTGGAATGCGCGCTGGGCGGCGTGAAAGTGATCGACGCGGCCACGTTTTTCGAGCGCGAAGCGTGCCAGATCCGCATCGACTCATTACAACCGAGCTATCTGATCTATGGCGGCGGCTTCGACCAGAGTTTTTTCCGCGCCGCCTCGAAGCGTTTGTTCGACCTGGCGGCCAGCGCAGTCATCTGCCTGGCGGCGCTGCCCGTGATGCTGGTGACGGCACTGTGCATCCGCCTGGAAGACGGCGGCCCCGTGTTTTACCAGCAAGAAAGGGTGGGGCGCGACGGCCAGCCTTTCAAGGTGCTGAAATTTCGCAGCATGCGCTGCGACGCCGAGCGCGACGGCACGCCCATCTGGGCGCTGGCCAACGATACGCGCATCACGCGCGTGGGCAATCTGATCCGCAAGCTGCGCATCGACGAGCTGCCGCAGATGCTCAATGTATTTCGCGGCGAGATGAGCTTCGTGGGACCGCGCCCCGAGCGCGCCTATTTTGTCGAGCAATTGAAGGAACAAGTGCCGTACTACAACATTCGTCACAGCATCAAGCCTGGCATCACGGGCCTGGCGCAGGTGCGCTACCAGTATGGCGCTTCCGTCGACGATGCCGTCAAGAAGCTGCAATACGATTTGTATTATGTGAAAAACAATAGCCTGTTCCTCGACTTGCTGATTTTGCTCGATACGGTGCAGGTGGTGCTGTTTGGCAAGGGCAGCCGGTGATGCGGGACCAGTTGGACTGGCTGGCGGCGCCCGACGCGGCGGCTCTCAGCCATGGCCTGGCGTCGCTGGCCTTTTTCGTGCTGGCGCTGCTTTTGATCAGCAACTGGCGCGCGCGGCAGAACGTGCGCGCCTTGCTGGTGGCGTGCCTGGCGACAGGCGGCTGGGCCACGGGCACGGTGGTGCTGGTACTGCTGGGGCAGCGCATCGCGCTGGCTGGCGACGCGCTCGAATTGCTGCGCACCCTGGCCTGGCTGGTGTTTTTGCTGCTGCTGATCGAACCGTCGCGGTCACGCTTGCGTCTCGTGCTGGCTGGCATCGTCCTTACGGCGCTGGCACCGTGGCTGCTCTCCATGGCTTCATCCTGGCTGGCGCTGCCTTTGCCGGCGCGCATCATCGCCAGTGTCTGCCGGCTGCTGCTGGCCGTGCTGGGCATGTTGCTGGTGGAACAGTGGTACCGCAACACGCCGCCCTTGAAACGCTGGGGCATCAAGTTTGCGTGCCTGGGCGTGGGCGGCCTGTTCGCCTACGATTTCTATCTGTACAGCGACGCCTTGCTGTTTCGCGCGGTCAACGATGACATCTGGGCCGCGCGCGGCATCGTCGACGCCCTGTGCGCGCCGCTGCTGGCCGTCTCGGCCGCGCGCAATCCGGGCTGGGCGCTGGGCTTGTCCGTCTCGCGCCAGATGCTGTACCGCTCGGCCGCCTTGCTGGGCTCAGCCATCTACCTGCTGGCGATGGCGGCCAGCGCCTATTACTTGCGCTACTTTGGCGGCACCTGGGGTTCATTGATGCAGATGGCTTACCTGGGCGGCGCGGCCTTGCTGCTGGCGGGCGTGCTGTTTTCCGGCAGCCTGCGCGCCAAGCTCAAGGTGTACATCAATAAACATTTTTACAATGCCATCTTCGATTACCGCGAGGAATGGCTGAGATTTACGCGCGCGCTGTCGGAAGATGGTCCGGCCTTGGGCGAACGCACGATACAGGCCATGGCGCAGTTGGTGGAAAGCCGCGCCGGCGCGCTGTGGATCTTGCGCGAACAGGGCCAGTTTGCTCCGGCCGCCAGCTGGAACTGGCCGCCGAGCACGTGGAGCGAGCCGGCGCTTGGCCCCCTGTGCCAGTTCCTGGAAGCAAGGCTATGGGTGATCGACGTGCCGGACTGCCAGCACAATCCGCGCGCGTATGGCGGCTTGCGCTTGCCGCCCGCACTGCTGGCGCTGCCCGGCGTGTGGCTGCTGGTGCCCTTGATGCTGCATGGCCAGCTGTTCGCCTTTGTCGCGCTGGCGCGGCCCCGCACGCACATCAGTTTGAACTGGGAAATCCGCGACGTGCTGAAAATTGCTGGCAGCCAGGCCGCCAGCTACCTGGCCCACCGCGAATCGCTCGATACCTTGACGGTGGCGCGCCAGTTCGACTCGTTCAACCGCATGTCCACCTTCATCGTGCACGACCTCAAAAACCTTGTGTTTCAATTATCCCTGTTACTGAGCAATGCGGAAAAGCACCGCGCCAATCCCGCTTTCCAGGAAGACATGCTGGGCACCCTCGACCATTCCGTGCAGAAAATGAAGACCTTGCTGCAGAAGCTGGCGCGCGGCGAGGCGCCGGAAGCGCCCGCGCCATTGCTGCTCGACGGCTTGCTGCGCCAGGCCGTGGCCGCCAAGGCCAGCCTGGCGCCGGCGCCCCGGCTGGAAATCGTCGATGGCGAGCTGACGGTGCTGGCCAACCGCGCGCGGCTGGAACGGGTGCTGGGCCACTTGATCCAGAACGCCATCGAAGCGACGGCCAGCGACGGCAAGGTGGCCGTGCGGCTGCGGCGCGAACAGCATACGGCCGTCGTCGAGCTCGACGATACGGGGCAGGGCATGAGCGAACAATTCATTCGCGAACGTTTATTTAAACCGTTCGACACAACCAAGACGGCGGGCATGGGCATCGGCGTGTTCGAAAGCCGCGAATACTTGCGCGAAGTGGGCGGCAGCCTGGAAGTGCGCAGCGAGCCGCTGGTGGGCACGACGTTTCGCGTGGTCCTGCCGCTGCATGCGGCATAGCAAAGGAATGCCATGGGCAAACAAAAACTGCTGGTCATCGAAGACGATCCCGGCTTGCAAAAGCAGTTGCACTGGAGTTTTGACGGCTATGAAGTCTTGCTGGCGGGCGAGCGCGAGGCGGCGCTGGCGCTGGTGCGGCGCCACCAGCCTGCCGTGGTGACGATGGACCTGGGCTTGCCGCCCGACCCGGACGGCGCCACGGAAGGCCTGGCCACCCTGCAGCAAATCCTCGCGCTGGCGCCGGACACGAAAGTCATCATCCTGTCTGGCAACCAGGAGCGCGCGCATGCCTTGAAAGCCATCGCCCTGGGCGCCTACGATTTCCACCAGAAGCCGTTCGAGGCCGACATGCTGGGCCTGGTCATCGCCCGCGCGTTTTATCTGCACGCGATGCAGCAGGAAAACCGCCGCATGCTGCAGACCCAGGCGGACTCGCCGCTGGCCGGCATCGTCAGCCGCGACCCGGGCATGCTGAAACTGTGCCGCAGCGTGGAAAAAGTGGCGCCCTCGTCGGCCAGTGTGATGCTGCTGGGCGACTCGGGCAGCGGCAAGGAACTGATCGCGCGGGGACTGCATGCGCTGTCGAGCCGCCATGCGCAACGCTTCGTTGCCATCAATTGCGCGGCCATCCCTGAAAACCTGCTGGAAAGCGAGCTGTTCGGCTATGAGCGGGGGGCGTTTACGGGCGCGGCGCGGCAAACCCTGGGCAAGATCGAACTGGCCCACGGCGGTACTTTCTTTCTCGATGAAATCGGCGACATGCCGATGGGGCTGCAGGCGAAGCTGCTGCGCTTCCTGCAGGAGCGGATCATCGAGCGCGTCGGCGGGCGCGCCGAGATCGCCGTCGACGTGCGCATCGTCTGCGCCACGCACCAGGATTTGAAGGTGCTGGCGGAGCAGGGACGTTTCCGCGAAGACCTGTTTTACCGCCTCAGCGAAATCGTGCTGCGCATTCCGCCGCTGCGCGAGCGGGCCGGCGATGCGGCCTTGCTGGCCCACCATTTCAAGAACAAGTTCTGCGCCAGCGAAGGGCGCAGCAATCTGCATTTCAGCACCGGCGCGCTGCAGCTGATCGAAAGCTATGGCTGGCCCGGCAATGTGCGCGAAGTGGAAAATTGCATCAAGCGGGCCGTCATCATGAGCGACGGGCCGCAGATCGCCGCCGACGACTTGGGCCTGCCCGCCAGCGCCCAGGCAGCGCCCCAGGATGAACCGCTGAACCTGCGCCAGGCCCGCGACGGGGCCGAATACAAGGTGATGGTGCGCGCGCTGGCGCGGGCCGACGGCAATATCGCCAAGGCGGCCGAGCTGCTGGGCGTGAGCCGGCCCACCTTGTACGACCTGATGGGCCATCACGGCATCAAGTCGCAGGTTAATAGCTGAGTGTATTAAAAATCAAGATTGTGTAAGGCGTCGCACATACGCTGGCGCCGCCATGGCGCATCCTTGCCTCATCCACAACAAGGAGGCGCCATGAACGCGATCACATTATTGATGCAGGACCACAAGGCCGTCAAAGCCCTGTTTGCCCAATATGAAGGCTTGAGCGACCGCTCATTTGCCACCAAGAAAAAACTGGCCGACCAGATCTGCCAGGAACTCACCGTGCACACGCAGCTGGAAGAAGAAATTTTCTACCCGGCCGTGCGCCGTCCCATCCACGACGGCGACCTGATGGATGAGGCTCTCGTCGAGCACGCCAGCGCCAAGGAGCTCATCGCGCAAATCGCCGCGATGGACCCGGCCGACGACCTGTACGACGCCAAGGTCAAGGTGCTGTCCGAGCAGATCGAGCACCACGTCAAGGAAGAAGAGGGCGACATGTTTCCCAAAGTGCGCGAGACGGCCGTCGACCTGGACGCGCTGGGCCAGGAAATGGCCGCGCGCAAGGAACAGCTGACGGGCGTGGCCGTCTGAACGGCTTAAAAAAATCAACAACCAAGGGAGTATTCCATGCAAGCTACACAATTGTCCGCGTCGGACCTGAACAACCCGGGCGTCTCCTGGGGCGCCGTGCTGGCGGGCGCTGCCGCCGCGGCCGCCTTGTCCTTCATCCTGCTGATCCTCGGCGTGGGCTTGGGCCTGTCGTCCGTGTCGCCGTGGTCGTTCAACGCGACGGCCATCGGCGTGTCGACCATCGCCTGGCTGGCCTTCATGCAACTGGCCGCCTCCGGCATCGGCGGCTACATGGCGGGCCGGCTGCGCGTGAAATGGAGTTCCATCCACACGGATGAGGTGCATTTCCGCGATACGGCGCACGGCTTGCTGGCCTGGGCCGTGGCCACCCTGATCACCGTGGCCGTGCTGGCCGGCGGCACGCGCGCCGTACTGAGCGGCGCCATCGACGCGGGCAGCGGCGTGGCGGCTGCCGTTGCACCCGCAGCGGCAGCGGGCGCAGGCGCCGCCGGTGCTGCAGGCGCTGCAGGCGCCCAGCAAGGCGAGGGCGGCGGCGCCAATCCGCTCGACTATTTCTCGGACATGCTGCTGCGCGCCGCACCGGCTGCACCTGCCGCCACCACCGGCGCCCTGGCAGCGCCCTCGGCCAATGCCGGCACGGCCGACCAGCGCGTGGAGATCGGCAGGATTTTCGCAACAAGCCTGTCCACGGGCAGCTTGGCCGCCGACGACCGCGCCTACTTGGGCCAGGTCGTGGCCAGCCGCACGGGCTTGACGCAGGCCGAAGCGGAAGCACGGGTCGACGCCGTCTACGGCCGCGCAGCCAAGGCCGCCGCCGATGCCAAGGCGCGTGCCCAGCAGGCGGCCGACACGGCCCGCAAAGCTGGCGCCCACACGGCATTGTGGATGTTCGTCGCCTTGCTGCTCGGCGCTTTCGTTGCCAGCCTGGCGGCAACGTTTGGCGGCCGCCAGCGCGACCATGAGCGCGTGCTGCGCCACGTCACCATCTGAACCCCTATATCTATATATAAATCAAGGAGTCTGCCATGCGTTCCATCCTCTTGCTGCTGCTGGGCATTCCATTGCCCATCGTCATACTGATCGCCCTGTTCGTACGCTGACCAGGCCAATCCAGGAACCGGCGCCCGCTGCAAGGTGGGGCCGGTTTTTGCGTGAAAGCGGGCGCATGTGTAAGATGGCGCCATCTTTCCACCGAGACTATTCATGAACGTGACCACCATCCGTCCCTTGCTGAAAACCGCCGCCATCGCCGCCTTTGCCTGCACTGTGCTGGCCTCGTGTTCCACCCTGATCGGCCCGCGCGACGTGAATGTGTCGCTGAGCAAGATGCAGCAAGGCCTGGAGCGACGCTTTCCCATCGACAAGCGCGTGCTGTCCGTGCTGGACGTCAAGCTGACCCACCCGCAACTGTCCTTGCAGCCCGAGCGCGAAAGAGTCGCCCTCAGCGTGGACGCCAGCGTCCTGCCGCCGTTCATACGCCAGAGCTGGCGCGGCAGCCTGGCCATGTCGGGCCGTTTGGTGCTGGACGCCCAGCGCAACGCCGTCTACCTGAGCGAAGCGAGCGTGGACAAGGTGACCATCGACGGCATGGATGAAGCCCAGCAACGCCAGTTCGCCAAGGTGGCCAGCCTGGTGGCCGACCAGCTCATGCATGAAACGCCGATCTACACCTTCAAGCCCGACGAACTGCGCTATGCGGGCGTGCAATTCGTGCCGACGCAGCTCAGGACCACCAGCAATGGACTGACGGTGACGTTCGAGCCGGTGAAGTAGGCCAGGCTTAGAATACGGGCGAGCCGATTTGCGTTGCCGTGTTGTTGCGCGGCGACGCTTCTTCATGGAACAGGTCAGCCAGGTATTCGCACAGCGCATCTGCTTGAATATCGTCTGGAACAATGAAATCGGCGGGCCGGCGTTTGCCTTCCGTGCCGAGATAGTATGCGCGCCATGCTCCCGGATTTCCCCGGACGGCAATCAGCGTGCCGAAAATATTGAATCTGCATTCCTGCATCAAACTTCTCCCGTCAAAGTGCCAGGCAAAGCGATATGCTCGCGGCGAGTATGGCTATTGCTAAATGGTAACATTTGCGGATCATCGTCGTCTTAAGGCGTGCTGCAGCACCTGTCGGATCACTGGACTTGTTTAACGGACATTGTTTCCCCGCAGGCAGGCGGACTATAATCCTGCCTCCCATGCCTGGACACAGCATGTTCCCCAACATGAAGTTAAAACAATTAAAGGAATCTTCGTGAAACGCTCACTCATCAGCGCAGCTTGCTGCGCCTTGCTCGCCTTATCCTCGCCCTCGCTGTACGCCCAGCAAGGCGCTACCGCCGCCGCGCCCGTCTCCGGCATCGACCTGAAAACCTTGGACCCGGCCGTCAGCCCGAAGGATGACTTCTACGGCTACGTCAACGGCGTGTGGACCCGCAATACGGAAATCCCGGCCGACAAATCCGTCTGGGGCACGTATATCGAATTGCGCGAAATCGCCCAAGGCCAGTTGCGCGGCCTGATCGACGCCACCGTGAAAAACCCTGGCAAGCCAGGCAGCGAAGCGCACAAGATCGCCGACCTGTACACGAGCTTCATGAACGAGAAGGCGCGCAATGCGGCCGGCTTCAAGCCCCTGCACGCCGAACTGGCCCGCGTCGCCGCCGTCAAGGACAAGAAAGACTTGCCGGCGCTGCTGGCCTATCTGCAAGGCAATGGCGTGGCGACGCCGTTTTCCGCCTATGTCGCGCCCGATGCGCAAGACCCCGAGCAGTACACGGTCAACATCAGCCAGTCCGGCCTGGGCTTGCCTGACCGCGATTACTACTTGAAGGACGACGACGCCAAGCTGCAAGCCGTGCGCGCCAAATACCTCAAGCATATCGAAACCATGCTGGCCATGAGCGGCGACAAGGCCGCTGCCGAACATGCGGCGCAGATCCTCGACATCGAAACGCGCCTGGCGGCAGTGCAGTGGACGCGCGTGCAGATGCGCGATCCCGTGAAATCGTACAACCGCGTCGATTTCGACAAATTCGCGGCACTGGCGCCGGCCTTCGACTGGAACGCCTACTTTACGGCCGCCGGCCTGGCGCCCAAGGCCTCGTCGGCCGTGGTGCGCCAGCCCAGCTTCATGACAGGCTTTTCCGAGACCTTGGCCGCCGTGCCGCTGGCATCGTGGAAGAGCTACCTGAACTGGCGCATCATCGAAAGCTACGCTTCCTACCTGGACAGCACGACCGTCAAGGAACGTTTCGCCTTCGACGGCACGGTGCTGCGCGGCGTGCCGCAAAGCGAACCGCAGTGGCAACTGGCGCTGCGCTTCACGGATAACGCCATCAGCGACGCCGTCGGCAAGCGCTACGTCCAAATGTATCTGCCGCCGGAAACCCGGCCCCGCGTGATGGCCATGTTCGACAATTTCGTCGCCTCGTTCAAGGATGGCATCGAACAGCTCGACTGGATGGGTCCGGAAACCAAGAAGGAAGCCCAGCTCAAGCTGGCCGCCCTGAAGCCGAAGATCGCCTACCCGGATACCTGGCGCGACTACAGCAGCATGAAAACGCAGCCGAATGACCTGATCGCCAACGTGCGCGCCTCGCGCGTGTGGAGCCGCCAGCAAAACCTGGCCAAGCTGGGCAAACCGGTCGACCGCGACGAATGGTCGATGACGCCGCAAACCGTCAACGCCAGCTACAGCCCGGCCCTGAACGCCATCACGATTCCCGCCGCCATTTTGCAGCCGCCATTCTTCAACGTGAAGGCGGAAGACGCCGTCAATTACGGCTTGCTGGGCATCACCTTCGGTCATGAAATCAGCCATGCCTTCGACGATTCCGGCAGCCAATATGATGCCAAGGGCCGTCTGCGCAACTGGTGGACGGCGCAAGACCGCACGGCCTTCAAGGCGCTGGCAGCAGGCCTCGTCAAGCAATACGGCGCCTACAGCCCCGTGCCTGGCTACCACATCAATGGCGAGCTGACCCTGGGTGAAAACATCGGCGACAATTCCGGCCTGTCGATCACCTACAAGGCGTACCAGCGTTCGCTGGGCGGCAAGCCATCGCCCGTCATCGATGGCTTGACGGGCGAACAGCGCCTGTACATCGGCTTTGCGCAGAAATGGCGCGCGAAATTGCGTCCCGAAGCGGCCATCGCCCAGATCAAGAGCGACCCGCATTCGCCTGGCGAATTCCGCGCCAAGGGCACGGTGAAAAACCAGCCCGGCTTCTACGAAGCGTTCGGCATCAAGCCGGGCGACCCGATGTACCTGCCGCCCGAGCAGCGCGTGATCATGTGGTAAATCACGTGGTAAACCCGTAGGGTAGTTGGGCAACCGCGCCGGGGACTATTCCTTGGCGTGGTTGAGCGTGTACCTGGGCAGCTCGACTGTCAGGTCTTCCTGCGCCAGGCGCGCCTGGCACGACAGGCGCGAGTGGGGCTGCAAGCCCCAGGCCTGGTCGAGCATGTCTTCTTCATTGTCACCCAGTTCGTTGAGTGTATCGAAACCCTGCACCACGATCACGTGGCAGGTGGAACAGGCGCCCACCTGGCCGCAGGCGTGTTCGATGTCTATTTTGTTGAGCAGCAAGGCGTCGCAAATGCTCATGTTCTGCGGCGCGTCGATGACGGCGCCGTCGGGGGCCAGCTCGGGATGGGGCAGGACGGTGATTTTTGGCATGTGGGATTCTCCTCGGTTATCCTTCAATGCCGTCACTGTGGACCTTCCCGCCTTGGCAAGGTCAAGCCCCTGCGGCATCCTGCGCGACGATGCACTCGTCTAGATGCTCGAGCAATTGCAGGAACACGCGTTTATCCGCGTAGTGATTCATCGTGTTACTCAGCAATACATCGCTGGCGGCCGCGGCCACGGCGCTGCGGGCCTGCACGCAGGCGGCATGCAGTTGCGTGCGATCGAGTTCCAGCAGCGCCGTATCGACGGCTTCCCGCGTGAAGTCGTAGGCATCCATGCCGCAGCAGCCGGCGACACAATGGGTTTCCAGCAGGCAGATCAGCGGCCACAGTTCCCCCAGCAAGGCATCGATGTCGATGGCTTGCTCATAGCGGCCGTCAAGACCGATGAATTCGATCCATGCATCGTCGCCGATCTGGATATCGTATTGGCGGTT
>NZ_LNCE01000045.1:0-65963 GCF_001445815.1 Janthinobacterium sp. Ant5-2-1
GGTGATCAGGCCATTCTTGACATATCCCTCCCAGCTGCACGAGCCGGTACAGTTCACGCCATGCGTGGAGCGCACGATCTTGTCGTGCTGCCAGCGCTGGCGGTAGGCGTTTTCCCAGGTACGGTCTTCATCGACCACGGTGCCGTGGCCGTTTGAAAACGGCTCGGCGGGCTTGCTAAAAAATTTCAGGCGGTCCAGAAAGTGACTCATGCTACCTCCACATTGCGCCGCCGACAGCGGCGCCAGGTCTTAAAAAACGCTGCAAGCAGGATGGCTCAAGCGTCGATACAAACAGTCTATCGACGCGCCGCGCCCGGCGGTATTGGCAAGAAGTCGGTTTCCGGCACCAGGAATGCATAGGCGCGTAGTCACCCGGATAGTCACTATTGCCTATGGGCGGCAAGGCGGAGCTGCGGTATACCTGTCGCCATCGTTCAATCAGGAGAAAACCATGAGCATTACCGATTACGCCAGCCTGCTGAGCAGCGCCCGCAACCAGGAGCAGCCGCAACGCCTGCTGTTCACCTTTACCCAGGCGCAGGCCCAGCCTGGCGGCCAGGGCAAGTCCCTCACGCCCGTGATGTGCGCCGACAAGCTGCCCGAGGAACTGGACAGCTTCGAGACATTGAAGGAGGAGTCGAAACAGATGCAGACGCACTGGGACGTGGTCTTCGTGGCGGGACTGGCGGGTACGGACGGCCAGCCGCCCGCGGCGCAGGAATGCGAAGCGCCCCTGCGCGCCATGGTGACGGCCATCGAGCAAGGCCGCATCGACAGCCTGCTGGCGTTTGACCGCAGCGGGGATTTATTGCGTTTTAGCTGAGGGAACTTGTCGGATTACGGCCTGCGGCCTAATCCGACCTACATGATTGATATAGGGTGACGTAGGTCGGATTAGCGGGGCAACGCCACGCGTAATCCGACACATTGTTGACGCTACATACCAGCTTACCTGGCCGTATCCGGCCAAGGGCGCTCATGCAGATGACGCGCCCTTTCTATCGGACAGACCAAGGGCAAAAACTGCTGCTGGCGCGCCGAATACGCCATCAGCGCCCCGCTGTCGATGTCGAAATACCATCCATGCAGTTTCAACGCCCCCTGCTCCACCCGGCGCTTCAGCCACGGGTAAGTGAGCAGGTTGTCCAGCGACTGCAATATGCTGGCCAGCTCGCACGCGTGGTGCTGTTCCGCCGACGAGCGGTGCGCCAGCTCGCGCCTCACCCTTTGCGCCACCGGTTCGGCGATGCGCATCCACTGGCCCACGAAGTCCGTTTCCTGCCCCTCCGCGCGCGGCTGCGGTTCCAGCAGCGCGCGGATGCCGCCGCAGCGCGCATGTCCGAGCACGATGACCCTGGCCACTTCCAGCTTGCAGACGGCGAACTCGATGGCCGAACTGACACCGGGCGGCGCATCGGGCGTGCACGGCGGCACGAGGTTCGCGATATTGCGCACGACGAACATGTCGCCCGGGTCGCTGCCCGTCAGCAGCATGGGATCGACCCTCGAATCGCAGCAGCCGATCAGCAGGGTCGAGGGCCGCTGCCCGTCGCGCAGGCTGTCGTACAGGGTTTGCGGCTCGCTGAAGTACTGCTGCTGAAACAGGCTGAAGCCGTTGACGAATTTTTCCAGTTCTTCCATGGCTACCTCTTACTGTGTTCAACGCCGGGCAAGCAGGACTCGCCCGGCGTTCTGACGCTAACTAGCAAGGCATCGGCGCATTCTTGCGCGCATAGCACCACCAGGTGATCGCGATGCAGCTGACATAAAAGCCGATGAAGCACCACAGGGCCGCGTCGGGGCTGCCCGTCAGCGCAATCGACGTGCCATAGCTTTTCGGGATGAAGAAGGCGCCGTATGCGGCCACGGCCGAGGTGAAGCCCAGGACGGCCGCGCCTTCCTTGTTGGCGTCGACGATGGCTTGCTCCTGTACCGCCTTGCCCTTGCCGGCGGCGGCGCGCTGATGCTCCGTCAAAAAGATCACGGGGATCATGCGGAAGGTCGACGCGTTGCCGATGCCCGTGCCGGCGAACAGCAGCATGAACATCCAGAAGAAGCCATTGAAACTACCACCCACTCCCGCTTGCGGCATGAAGTACAGCACGCCCAGCACGGCGGCTATCATCAGCAGGAAGGACCACAGGGTGACGCGGGCGCCGCCCAGTTTGTCGGAAATCACGCCGCCGGCCACGCGCGCCAGGGCACCGACCAATGGTCCCAGGAAGGCGTAATCGAGCGGATTCACGTCGGGAAACTGGATCTTGATCAGCAGTGGAAACGCGGCCGAATAACCGATGAAGGAGCCGAAAGTGCCCGTGTACAGCCAGCACATGAGCCAGTTATGCTTGCGCTTGAAGATCACGGCCTGCTCGGAAAACGAGGCTTTCGCCGACGCCAGGTCATTCATGCCGAACCAGGCCAGCAAGGTCGACAGCGCAATGAACGGCACCCAGATGAAGCCCGCGTTTTGCAGCCACATTTCCTTGCTCACGCCATTCTTGACCCAGGTGAGCGAATCGCCGCCCCAGGCGCCGAAAACGGCAAACGTGATCACCAGCGGTACGACGAACTGCACCACCGACACGCCCAGGTTGCCCAGGCCCGCATTCATGCCCAGTGCGAAACCCTTGCTGGCCTTCGGATAGAAAAAGCTGATGTTGGCCATCGACGAGGCGAAATTGCCGCCGCCGAAGCCGCACAGCAAGGCCAGGATCAGCATGGTCGGATAACCGGTGTTCACGTCCTGCACGGCCAGGCCAATGCCGATGGCGGGGATCAGCAGCGAGCCCGTGGAAATGGCCGTCCAGCGGCGCCCGCCGAAGATCGGCACCATGAACGAATAAAAGATGCGCAAGGTGGCGCCGGACAGGCCCGGCAAGGCCGTCAGCCAGAACAGCTGGTTGTTACTGTAGGTGAAGCCGATGTTGGGCAGGTTGACCACCACCACGCTCCACACCATCCACACGGCGAATGCCAGCAGCAGCGCGGGGATCGAAATCCACAGATTGCGCGCGGCCGTGGCCTTGCCCGTGTTTTGCCAGAAGCTCGGGGTTTCCGGCTCCCACGTATTGATCATGTAGCGGCTCATGCTTTAGCTCCTGCGAGTTGGTTGGTAGGTGCCGCGCGCAGCGGCTTGAACGAGAAATACATCCAGACGAGGGAGACGCAGACGGTGCCGTACAGGAGCATGAAGGAACTCGAACGCACGCCCGTGAAGTCCACCAGGGCGCCGAACATCACGGGCAGGATGAAGCCACCGAGGCCGCCGGCCAGGCCGACCACGCCCGAGACGGCGCCGATATTGTCGGAAAAATCATCGCCGATGAACTTGAAGACGGACGCCTTGCCCACGGCCATGGCGATGCCGACGATGAACAGCAGCACGGTGAACCACAGCGGCGACAGGCCGATATGGAAGGCCAGCGGGCCAGTGACGGTTTCCACGACCATCTGTGTTTGCGGATACGACAGCAGGAAGAAGCACACCCAGCACACCCACATCACGGCCCAGGTGACTTTCGCCGCACCGTATTTGTCGGAGATCCAGCCGCCCATGGCGCGCAGCACGCCGCCCGGCAGCGAGAAGCAGGCAGCCAGCAGCGCCGCGTGTTTCAGGTCGAAACCGTATTCGGCCACGTAATACTTCGTCATCCACAGCGCCAGCGCCACGTAGCCGCCGAACACCACCGAGTAGTACTGGCAGTAGCGCCACACGCGCGGGTCCTTCAGCACCTTCATCTGCGCCGAAAAGCTTTCGCCCGATGGCGCCAGATGCGATTTGTCCGTGTACGAAAACAGCCAGAAGATGATGGCCGTGGCCAGCATGGCTACCGCATACACCTTGGGCAGCATCTGCCAGCCGAAGGCGGCGACGATGCCGGGTGCGACGAACTTCGTCAGCGCGGAACCGGAATTGCCGGCGCCGAAGATACCCATCGCCAGGCCGCGGCGCTCCTTTTCATACCAGCGCGCCACGTAAGGCGTGCCGACGGAAAACGAGCCGCCCGCCAGGCCCACGAACATGCCCAGCACGAGGAAGTGCCAGTAGGCGGTGGCGTAGGAGATCAGGTAGATCGGCAGCACGCTGGCCAGCATCAGCCAAAAGAAGACGCGGCGTCCGCCGTATTTGTCCGTCCAGATGCCCAGGGGCACGCGCACGAGAGAGCCCGTCAGCACGGGCATGGCGGCCAGCAGGCCAAATTGTGTTTCAGTCAAGCCCAGGCTGGTCTTGATGGGGATGCCCAGTACGGCAAACATCATCCATACCGCGAAGCAGATGGTGAAGGCGAAGGTGCTGCTGATCAGCACGGACGCCTGCTTGCGCCGCTTGCCGGGTTCGACTGCCTTGTTACTACTGTTGTTCTTAGTGCCATCTAGGGTAGCCACGATGTTTCTCCATGAATGCACTGGCCGTCTGGCCAGCCGTCCCGACCAGCTTACGTGGCAGAGTCGAAAGGCACTATCGGCCACAGGGTGATTCTGGAAAGGCAATCTGGATAGCCGCATCGGCAAAAGTGACTAGATGGCGAGGTATGAACCTAGCCTGGATGGCGGGTGTTTTACAAACGGACGCATTTTTGGCACACTCGGCGCCTGGAGAAAAGGAACGCCATGCAGAACAGGGACGAAACAGACGGGATCATCACGCGCGCCGCGCTGCCAAGCGATGTGGACGCCATGCTGGCCTGCGATGCCTATGCGCAGGGGCACGCCAGCCGGGGCGAGGCCGTGCGCGACGCCGTCGGCAAAGGCCATTGCCAGGTGGCCATCCGGGCCGGCCAGGTGGCCGGCTATGTCCTCACGCACGACGATTTCTTCGATTACGGCTTTGTCTCGCTGGTGGTGGTCTCGCCCGCGCATCAGCGCTGCGGCGTGGGCGTGCGCCTGCTGGCCGCCGCCGAAGCCGCGTGCACGACGGCGAAGCTTTTCACGTCGACGAACCAGTCCAACCTGGCCGCGCAACGGCTGTTCGCCAGCGCGGGTTTCGTGCGCAGCGGGCAGATCGACCATCTCGACGATGGAGACCCGGAACTCGTGTACGTCAAATTCCTGCCTTAGGTCGTCTCCTCCCGACGGTGTATGGCGCGGCGCGCCAAAGGCGGCTATGCTGGCGCCACCGTCAATCAACGCCCACCACATCACGCATGGACTATCTGAGCCTCAAGCATTTCCACATGGGTTGCGCCGCCGCCAGCGGCTTGCTTTTCCTCTTGCGCGGCGCATGGATGCTGCGCGCCTCGCCCGCCTTGCAGCAGCGCTGGGTAAAAATCCTGCCGCACCTGGTCGACACGGCCTTGCTGGCCAGCGCCATCGCCCTGGCCGTGTGGAGCGGCCAGTCGCCAGGCAGCCAGCCCTGGCTGGCCGCCAAGCTGTGCGCGCTGGTCGCCTACATCGTGCTGGGTACCATCGCGCTAAAACGGGGCAAGACGCCAGCCGTGCGCGGCACTGCCTTCGCGCTCGCCGTGCTGGTATTTGCCTACATCGTTGCCGTGGCCGTCACCAAGCAGGCCTGGCCGCTCTGATGCATCAAAAAATGTAGCGCAGGGTCGCGCCGGCAGTACAGAGTGTCGAGCGCGCCCTTGGCCATGGTCGTCAGGAAGGCCCGTGACGCGTGCGCGGCGCACCCTGCAGGTGCTTATTTGGCGCGGTTTCTTTCCTGAATTTCCTTGCCAAGGGCGTCCTGTAGCCACCATTCACGCACCTCGAGCGCCTTGTTCTCGATGCTGGCATTGGCCAGCAAGGGATTTTTCTTCAGGTAGACGATATCTTCCTCGAAATTGTCGTGTATCGAAGCCAGTTCCAGGAAACGGTTGGCATCCAGACGTCCCAGATAGATGACCTTGCCAGCCACGACGTCAAACTCGATCGCCTTCGGCGACGCTTCGGAGTACCTGGACCTGAATCCATAATCAAGCAGCCAGATGATAACGCTGTAGCGTCCCGGCGTCAGCTGCAGCGCAAAGGTACTGCCCTTGCCCGTAGGCACTTTTGGCAAGACATTCTGCAAGGCGACCTGGCCGGCGGGAGCATGGCTGGATAACCACAGACTTTTGCCCTCGAGGGCGCCAGGCTCGCTGCTGACGATGCCGAACCTGGCGCCATGCGCCTCGAAGACGGAGCTCTCGAACACGGTGCCGACGACAACGCCCTTGGCAAGGTCGGGGGTCGTGTAGGTAAACGCAGGCGCGCTATTGCGGCCGTTGACGCAGGCGGACAACAGCGCAGGCAGCAAGACGGCGCACGCCAGCGCGCGCAGCATGGTGGTTCGGACAAACATGGATGATCCTGGATGAAATGAAGAAATGGGTAACAAGTAATGGGCAAAGGCCGACAAGCGCACCTACGCCTGTCCAGGCATCGACAAAATTTCCACATGGAAATATTTCCAGTGTATCCGCCTGGCACGAAAATGTCTAGTTGACAAGTAGGCGAAGGTCGCCGTACGACTTCTGCGGAACGCAGCAAGCTGCACGGCAATGATAGTATTGGCAACTTCATCGACAAGGCAGCCACCGTGGCCATGCCCCTCGCCTGAAAGGCAACCATGCTCTTATCCGAACTTTTGACCAAGCTGACCTGCGGCGACCTGGAAGGCGAGGAACTCGACCACGCCGTCGCCGCCATCACCGATGCGCCTTCCGCGCCACGCGACGAGTGGATCGACAGCGATGCGCAAGCCTACGCGGTGGAACTCCTCTCGCAACTGGGCGGCTACATGGCGTCGAGCGACAAGATCGATGAACTGCACGAACAGATACAGGACATGTTCGACGAATTCCCCGACTTCCCGTACGCACTGCTCAAGGAAAGCGACGGCAGCGTGCTGCCCTATTTCGAGTGGCTGGACACGGAACTGGCGCAGCGCGCCGTGGACAAAGGCGGCTATGACCTGATCCAGATCGACGGCAACGGCTCCGATGAAATGGATGCGCTGATCGTCTACCGGCGCGACACGGACGACATCATCCAGGCGGCGGCACTGATGGGCGTGACGATAGGCCGGCCGCTCGCCTACTATCGCGGCATCGATGCGATGGTGGGCAAGCGGCCAGGGTAAGACTTACTGCATCGGCAAGGCGCTGACGTCGACGGCAGGCGCCTGGCCCGTGGCCGGGCGCGTGAAGTTCTGGCTGGTTTTCACATAGTCGGCGAAGAAGCCGCCGTTATGCAGGTAGAACTTGCCGTTTTCCAGCCCGCCCGCATAATCCATGCGCTGCGCATTCGTGGCCGTGGCGTCGCCCGTGAACCTTCCCGCCGTCACTTCGGTCCATGTCCCGGAAACGTTCCTGGCCCACTGGTTGCCGAACTGGACGCGGCGCTCCGTGTAGCCCAGGGTGTCGATGAAGTTTTCGAGGAAGGAATGCACGCCCGTCAGATACGTGGAGATCGCGGGCCGCTTCCACGTGGCGATGTAGCGCCACTTGCCCGTTTCGGGCGCGAAGAACCAGGCCGAATAATCGCTGCCGCCATTGCCGTCGGGCCGCGCGCGCGTGATGAAGCGGTAGGTCGTGCCGGCCGTCCAGTTATACGACAGGTACGTCTGCCCGCCGGTGCCCTCCCCGCCAAATGCGTTGTCGACCACGCCGGCACCCTTGCTGACCAGGGTGGTCTTGGCGCCATTGTCGGCGTCCCACACGGAGAACAAGATCCAGCGCTCGCTCGGCGACTTCACCTGGATACCCATGTAACCCTGGCTGAAGCCGTTGGCCATGAAGTAGGAGCCGATGGCATCCTGGCCTTGGGGAATCGTCATCTCGTTATAAAAATACTCGGTATTGGCCGGCACCGTGTAACCCATGTGCACGGACGGGCCGCGCCGCGACCAGTAGTAATTGGCGGGGTCATTCGCGTAGGTGAGCGCGGCGTTCGACGTCACCTTCAGCGCCGAGACGTCGCCGAACGTGCCCTTCACGCGCTTCAAGCCCTGCATGTCGACCTTCACATAGCCGGCCGCCGGCACATTGACCGTGCCAACGGCATAGGTCTTGCGTTCCTTTCCGGTCAGCTTGACGTCGAACGGCGTGCCGTTGATCTTCACGCGGATGGTGCTGTTGCCGCCATCGGCCAGGCTGGCGTCGAGCGCCACCTGCACGGGTCCCGCCTCGGCCACGCGGAAATACGTGCTGGCGACGGCATTCGGATCACTCCAGCCGGCCAGGCCACGATCGTTGATGACGGCGCCCGCGTTCCCGCTGGTGATGAAGGCGTTGCCGGCCAGCTCCACGGTTGCCGTCGTGGCCGGTGCCGCCACACTGGCGGCCAGCAAGGCCGTATTGCCGTTGCCCGTGGCGGTGGCGCCGCCGCAAGCTGCCAGCAGCAAGGGCATGGCGGGAAGGATGGCATAGAGTAATGAACTTCTGTGTTTCATCAACGTCTCCTGGTGGTACAGCTTTGCGGCGGGCGAACACGGGCCTGCGCGCCTGCGCCGCGGTTGAAAAACTGGATGGATAGAAAAAACCCGCTACGGCAACTGGTGCGGTAGCGGGCGAATGGAGCTTAGTACTTGCCGTCGAGGGCGAAGATCGGCTTGCGCGATTTCCACTGTCCGCCCGTGAAATCCGGGAAGTCCAGGGTCTGGAAGTTGGCGGCGATCGATTGCTCGGACAGGGGCGTGATGGCGCTCCACGTCACGGCATCGTAGATATCGATCGGCATCGGCGCATTCGCCTTCAGGGCTTCGACAAAGGCGTGGATGACGAAGAAGTCCATGCCGCCGTGGCCCGCACCTTCCGCTTGCGCCGCGTATTTGCGCCACACCGGGTGCTCGTACTTGTCCTGGTAGGCCTTGAAGTCGTCCCACTGGTGCGGCTTGCTGACGCCTTCGATGTGGATCGAATTGTTCAAGTCCATCCACAGGCCGTCCGTGCCTTGCACGCGGAAGCCCAGCGAATACGGACGCGGCAGGCTCGTATCGTGCTGCAGGATGATGGTTTCGCCGTTCTCGCACGCCAGCGTGGTGGTGACGATGTCGCCCAGCTTGAATTTCACCTTGGCGTTCGCATGCTGGGCGCCGCCCGGCTGCTTGACGATATAGTCGTGCAAGCCGCGCGCCTTGGTGGCGAAGGCGTTGATGCGCGTAAAACGGTTGCCGCGGTTGATGTTGGTGTACATCGCGCATGGGCCGATGCCGTGGCTCGGATACAGCTCGCCATTGCGCTCGACCGAATGCTGCGTGCGCCAATGGGCTTCCGACCAGCCCTTCTCGCCGAATTCCACGCCGCCGCCATACGGCTTGGCCGGATTGCCGCTGTTGAATTTCACGGCGCGCAAATCGTGCTGGTAGCCGCCCTGAAGGTGCAGCAGTTCGCCGAACAGGCCCGCGCGCACCATCTGCAGCGCGGCCATCACATCGCGGCGGTAGCACACGTTTTCCAGCAGCATGTACGGCGTGCCAGTCTTCAACTGGGTATTGAGCACATCCCAGTGGTCTTGCAGGGTGATGCCGGCCACCACTTCGCAGCCGACGGCGATCTTCGCCTGCATGGCGGCAATCGCCATCGGCGCGTGGAATTCCCACGGCGTGGCGATGATCACGCCATCGAGGCCGCCCGCGTCCAGCATGCGCTTGTAGGCTTTCTGGTCGCGGTCTTCGCCGTACGTGCGGGGACGGGGCTTGCCGGCTTTGGCCACCTGGCCCAGCGCGTGTTTCAGCATGATCGGTTCGATATCGCACAGGGCCACCACTTCCACGTCATCGCGGCGCACCAGTTCAGCCAGCAGCACCTGGCCGCGCATGCCCGTGCCGATCAGGCCCAGGCGGACTTTGTCGCGGCCGGCGGCGGGTGCGGCGTTGGCCTCGCCAGGCAGCAAAGTGCTGCCTGCCATGGCGCCACCGGCCAGCGCGGCGCTGGCGGACAGGAAATTGCGTCGATTGAATTGTGTCGTCATTGGTCTCTTCTCGCTTCCATTGGTAATGATCGTCGCCGGCCCGCCGCGTGGCAGGCCGGCTGCAGTTTAATAGGTGTATTCCGCCGTGAAGCGCACGGAACGCGGCGCCGTGCGGCCAGCCACCTGCAGATAGCTGCGGGCGATGGCGCCATGGTCTTCGCGCGTCTCGTTGTAGCGGGTCACGGTCTGGCTGTTGAACACATTGAACACGTCCACTTTCAGGCTCAGGCCCTTGACGGCGCTGGGAGTATAGGCCAGATTCATGTCCAGCTGGGCTTGCCAAGGCAGGCGGCCCTGGCTGCCGCGCGGCGCCGGCTTGCCATCGCAATAGAAGTAGGAATCGCCGTAGTCGTTTTCGAACTTCAGGTTGTCGGGCAGCGCGCCGATGCAGTTGCGCGGCGCGCCCGACGTCAGCGACAGGTTGGCGCCGACCATCACGTCCGGGATGACCTGCATGAAGCCGTAGGCCTTGAAGGCGTGGCGGTGGTCGCCCGGCAGGTAGCCATACGCGTTGTACATCAGTTCCTTGTGGTCGTCGCTGACCGTCAGGCCCACGTCGCCGCCGCCGATGCTGTCCGTCTGGCCTTCCATATTGCCCTTCAAGCCGGACAAGGTGTAGGTCAGCTTGCCGTACCAGCCGTTCGTGTACGGGTGCTCGATAAACATGTTCAAGGCGCGGTAGGTGCGTGCCGGTTTCGGATTGCCCCACTCCGCCGCCGAAATATCCACGCGGCGCAAGCCCTTGCCGTCGTCAAAATCGACCATCAGGCTGTTGTCGCGGCCCGGGTTGATGATGGCGCACTGGAAGCCGCCCCAGTTGCTCGTGTCGACGCTGTTGCGCGTGGCCCAGGCTTGCAGCGGACGCGCGTCGCAGGTGTCGTCGTTGGTGTCGTTCAGCTTGCGGTACAGGACGCTGGCGCCCACCACCAGCTTCTTGCTCAGGGCGCGTTCGAAGCCCAGCGAGAATTCATCCTGCGACAGCGGCTTCAGGCCGACGGCCGTCACTTCACGCGCATCGCGGCTCTGGCCATACGCATTGTTGGCCGAATACGGCTTGCTGATCGCGTGCAGGCCCGTCGGCGCGCCCGTGACGGGATCGATGCCCGTGTACGTGTACATCTCGCTCGTGGCCAGGAAGGGGCTGGCCATGTTGCTCGACAAATTCGACGGCACGGGCAGGTGGTAGCGGCCGCCGTTGGCGAAGAATTTCAGGGTGCCGTCGCCCAGGTAATCCCAGGTGGCGCCCACGCGCGGGGCAATCATGTTGCGCTGCGAAATGAAGGCCACGCCATCGGTGCTGTAGTTGGTGAACTGCTCGCGGCGCAGGCCCAGGTCCAGCAGCACCCGTTCCGTGACCTGATAATGGTCCTGGATGTATTGCGCCGATTGCACGCTGGTCGGACGCGCCAGGTTGGCGTTCAAGTCCTTGCTGACGTAATAGCCCAGCGCGCCGTAGCCGCCGCCCTGGGCCGGCGTTTCAAAGGCGCCGTTGATGGCCCGGTTCGGATCGGTCGCGCGCTGATAGCTCCAGCGGTAACCGCCGGCCAGGCTCAGGCCCACTTTCGATTCCACGTCGATGCGGTCGATGCCGCCGCGCAGCGAGTGCTTGCCCAGCTTGTATTCGAGGTCCAGGCGCTTGGCTTTCTGGCGGTCTTCCGACGACGGGTCGACCAGGGTGCCCGTCACCGTTTGCGGATTGGCGTACGTCAGGCCGGGCACCTGGGTCGAGGTATTCGACGACGTTTGCGCCAGCAGCGGATTGTAGCCATTCGGCGTACGGGTGTGCGAGGTGCGCGATTCGCCCATCATGGCCGTCACGGTCAGGTTGTCCGTCAGGTAGCCCGTGTACTTGAAGATGTCGATGTTGGCGCCCGGCGCGGCCGACGAACCGCAGCAGTTGACCGTCGTCTCGCCCTTGCCTGCCTGTACGCCATTGCTCGCGTGCGTGGCGTAGCTGTAGCCATACGCCTGGCTGTCTGTTTTCGTACGGTCATACAGCTTGGTGTATTCGAAGTGATGGTCGTCAGTCAGGTTGTAGTCCAGCTTGGCCATCATGCGGTCCACCTTGCTCTGGCTCGTGCTCCAGCCGCGCGCCAGGGCCGTGCCCGAGTCGGCGGCGGCGGCAACGGACTGGCTGTCCGTGCGCGTCTGTTCCAGCGCCACGAAGGCGAACAGCTTGTTCTTGATCAGGGGACCGCTGCCGTACAGGCCCACCACCTTGCTGGTGCTGCCATTGTCGCGGTTCCAGTACAGCAGATTACCGTCCGTCTTGGGATTGGCGCCCGTGTTCGGGTAATAGGTGTTTTCCGGCTCGCCCTTCAGCGAACGGGGGATGATGGAGACCTTGCCGCCGAATTCGACCTTGTTGCCGCCGCTCTTGGTGGTGATGTTGATCACACCGCCCGTGGAGCGGCCAAATTCGGAACCGTAGCCGCCCGACAGCACCTGCAGGTTCGAGATCGCGCCAAATGGCAGCTCCGACGCGCCCACCTGTGTCAGGATGTTCGTGATGGGGAAACCGTTGACGTAGAACGCGTTTTCCGACTGGCCCGAGCCGCCGATCGATGGCGCATTGCCATACACGCTGTTGGTGCCGCGCGAAACGCCCGGCGTCAGCTGCACGATGGACGCGACGTCATTGCCGACCGGCAGCGCCTTCAATTCCTTGGCCGTGAAGATCACGCCATTGTTCGTGTTCGACACGTCGATCGGATTGCGCGACGCTTTCACCACGACGGTCTGCTCCTGGCCCACGGCGCCAGCCGCGCTGGCCGGACCGAAGTTCGCTTCCGCGCCCGCGCCGATCAGGGCTTCGACTTCCTGCGATGATTCCACCGAACCGGCACGCAGCACGCGCACCGCATAGCGGCCTGGCGGCATGGAGTTGGCCACGTAGCGGCCCGACGTATCGGGCGTCAAGGTGCGCTGCACGCCCGTCGCCAGGTTTTCCAGCACCACGGTGGCGCCGGCCGGCGCGCTCACTTCGCCGAAAATGGTGCTGGTGGCGTTCGACTGTGCCCAGGCCTGGCCTGGCACGCCGGCCGCCAGGGCGATCACGATCGCGGCGGCGCGGCTGATGTCGCGCAATTTGAGTCGGGTGGTATGCATGGTGTCTCTCCGTCTATATCGAGGGTTATGCGCGCCCTCCCCGCTCCAGGGCGAAGTCGGGGGGATGCAATTTTTATGGTGGTCGTCGGAAGGTAGCTCCAGGCAGTTGCACCTTCCGGGAAATCAGTCCGTATCGGCTGATTTTCGTTTTCTTGGGATTACTTTAAAAAGAAAAATAAGTATCGTCAACAAAAAGAAAGTTATAACGGCAATTTATCGCTTAATCGAGCAAATAAAGGCGTCTTATCTTTCGATTCAATCTGCAGGGCGTCACGAAACTTTCGTTATCGTGGCGTAGCAGACACACACGTCGGCAAGGAAGTGATCAGAAGAGGACAATTCGCGCTGAAATCCAGGGAGAAAAACGCGAAAGCAGCCAAGGCAATCGTCTTTCACTTACGTTTATCTTTCGTATTAGCCATTTCGGAATATTGTCTTTTCTTTTTCATGGCAATGCCCCGGCCGCTGGCGGGCCGGGGCAACGTCACGTGTTAAAAGAACTTGTAGCTGGCCGACAGGGCGAACTGGCGGCCAAACAGGTCCTGGCTATGGTTGTAGCCTTCCCATCCGTTCGGATCGTAGTACGGCTGCTTGTTGAACGCGTTTTTCACGTTCAGGCCCACGTCGAGGTTCTTCACCGGCTTCCAGCTGAAGGCCAGGTTGACCGTCGTGTACGACGGCGCGCCCTTGCACTGGCCGGCCGGCAACGCCACCGAAGCGGCGGTGCAGTTTTCCGGCGTGTTGTCCTTGTCCCAGGGACCGTAGGCCCAGCGCGTCTTGCCCGAATAGTTGATGAAGACGCTGCTGACGAAGTTGCGGTAGCTCCAGTCTGCGTTGACCGTGGCGCGGTAGCGCGGCGAATCGTAGTAGCCGACGGTGTTGCCCTTGATGTCGCTGCCGTCTTCGCTGTCGTGGGTGTCGCGCTTGCGGATGGTGGCGGCGATGCCCGTGCTCAGCTTGCCCCAGTCGCCGAGCCCGAAGCGCGTGCGCGCGTCGATGTCCACGCCATCCATCAGGGTGCGGCCGCGGTTCGAGTACGAGTTGATCAAGCCGCCCAGGTTGCCCACCGAGTAACCGGGCACGCCGCCCGCGCACACGCCCGCGTTGGCGGGATTGGCGCACATGGCAGCCACCGCCGCCACGTTGCCCCGGTCCGTATCCGTCAGTTCGTTGCGGATGGCGCTGGGCGTGCCGGCCAGGGTCGGGCCGTACTTGTCCACCAGTTCCGTAAACAGCTCGTTGAAGTCCTGCCGCACGATTTCGTCGCGGCGGTTGATGAACCAGTAATCGATGGAGATGCTCACGTCCTTGGCCGGCTGCAGCACCAGGCCCACGGTGGAAATCTTGGCCTTTTCCGGGCGCAGGTTCTGGTTCGGCGGCGTCAGGCCGCCCACCGTCGTGGAGCAGTTCGAATTGAGCAGGCTCTTGCCCAGGTCCGCATCCGTCGCCACCTTCGACTTCATCAGCGCGCGCGCCATGGCGTTCGTTTCATCGCAGCGCACCGTGTCGCGGATGCCGCCCACCTGCGCAAAGACGCCGCCCGTACCCGATTCAGCCAGGTTGGGCGCGCGGAAGCCTTCCGAATACGTCCCGCGCAGCATCAGGTCGGGCCGCGCGCGCCAGATCACGCCCAGCTTGGGCGCCAGGTTGGCCGAGAAATGCGGGTACTTGTCCAGGCGCGCGGCCGCGTTGACTTCCAGGGTGTCGCTGAGCGGCACCACCACTTCGCCAAACACGGCCGCGATGGTGCGCCGGCCGTCGAACCAGGAACCGCCCTGCTGCGTGATCAAGCCATTGGCCGCATCCGCGTTGCCGGGCGTGAGGAAGCTTTCGCGCATCACGTTGGTGCCCACGGCGGCGCGCACTTCGCGCTCGCCCAGCTTGAACAGGGTGCCTTCCAGCTTCGCATCCCACGTCATCAGCTTGGTCCACGATTCGATGGCGAAGGTCGGATAGGCGGCACGCAGGAGCGCCGCATTCGCTTCGCTGATTTCGCCGAACTTGTAGGCGGGATTGTCGGAGATATACGTGCGGCCGCTGACGGGGTCTTTCGTGAACGGCCCGAATGCCTGCTCGAAGCCCTTGATGTTGATGTTCGCCGTCTGGAACAGGGTCGAATGGCTGCCCGCCACGCTGAGCGCCGTTTCAAAATCCCAGCCGCCGCCGATGCTGCCGCGCAGGCCGACGAGCGCGCGGTAGTTTTCATCGACGTTCTTCTGGCCGAAGTGGCCTTGTGCATCCTGCAGCAGATAATTCAGACCGGCCGCGCCGCCCATCTTGGCCACCATGTCGGCATCGAGCTTGCCTTTCAGGTAGACGTTGTTGGGGCTCAGGAAAGGCGTGGCAAACGTGTTCAGGGTATTGCCCGTGTTGCGCGCAAACCAGTTGTTCGTGCTGCCGCTGTTGAAGCTGGACGGACCATTCTCGCCGCGCATCTTGATGTGTGTGAAAGCGCCTTCCGCGAACGCTTCCATGTCGCCGCCCAGTTTCAGCCGGCCGCTCACGTAAGCCGTGGCGCGCTCCGAGGTGGGGCCCGTGTCAAGCTGGTTGGGCAGCGCATTCCACACGCAGCGCGTGCCCGACGCTTCGGTAATGCTGGTGTTGCAGCCATTCACGGCGCGCTGGGTGCGCGCATTGTTCTTCGCCTTGTCGAAGACAAAGAAGGTCCCGGGATTCATCACGCCCGGTTCGCTGCCGACGCCCACGCGCATATTCGGGATGAAATTGGGATTGTTCACATAAAAATACGAGGGGCGCTTCTGGTACGTATCGGCCAGCGCGATGCGGTCGCGCTGGTAGACGTTCACGGAACCATAGATGTTGTAGCCGTCGCTGGCCAGGTCGCCCAGGCCATACAGCACGCTGGCCTGGCGCTCGCCATAGGCTTTCACGCTCGGCGAAAACTCGCCGTTGGCGCGCGCTTCCAGGCCCTGGTACGACTTCTTGGTGATCACGTTGATGACGCCGGCCACGGCGTCGGAGCCATACACGGCCGAGGCGCCATCCGTCAAAATTTCCATGCGCTCGATGGCGGCGGCGGGGATGGCGTCGATGTTGACGAACATGGTCTGGAAGCCGGCCGGCGCGCCATAGAACGACAGGCGGCGGCCATTCAAAAGCACCAGGGTGCCCTGCGCGCCCATGCCGCGCAAGTTCGCTTGCGAACCGCCATCGGAACCCGTGAACATCGAGCGGAAATCCTGCTGCGCCGGACGGGCGGCGGGCAGGTTGTCCAGCACTTGCAGCAAGGTCAGCGCGCCCATGTTCTCGATCTGCTTGGCGTTGATCACCTGCACGGGCGACGCCGTTTCCGCGTTGATGCGCTTCAGGCTCGATCCCGTCACTTCGACACGCTGCAGTTTCTCCTCCTCCGCCGCCAGCGCCGTCGACGCCAATCCTACCGCCACCATCGCGGCCATCAGTTTTTTCAAGTGCATTCTCAACTCCCCTTTTATAAGTGATTTGTTTTCGCAAGGCTGCAAGAGCCCCTCCCCGGTCCGAAGAGGGGCTCTTTTTTAGTGAAATGATTGAAGTAGTTAGCGCGGCTTGACTGTCGCGCCTTCCGTGCCGGTGAGTACGGCGTTGGCCCAGTTGCCGCAGACCTGGGCCGGGTGGGCGCCGCGCGCGCCCAGGGTGCGCAAACTGAGCTGGCTCAGGCCGCGCACGTCGATTTCGGGTTTGACCACCCCGGGAGCCGTGACCAGGCCGCTGTCGTACAGCAGCCGCTCACCACTCCATACCTGGAATTGCAAGCCGCCCGCGCTGCGGCAGCTATCGTCCACGCCCAGGTCGGCGCGCAGCAGATTCCAGTTGCCCGCCAGCTGCAAGTCGATGCGGCTGGCTGGTCCCACGCCGAGGCCCTTGCGGAACCACAGCCCGTTCATGCGCATCTCGGCCGTCTTGCCGGCCGGCCGGTCTTTCGCGATATGCTTCGGCAGCGCCAGATCCGACAGATAGCGCTGCACTTCCTCTCCTTCGGCCACTCTGTGCTCAAGCACGCGGAATGCGGACAAGGTGACGGGCGCCACGTCGGTGGCCAGCGCCGCATCGAACGCGCGCGCCACCGGCGCACTTTGCGCCGCCGTCACCATCGGGTCCAGGGACGCGGCGCCATCGCCTTCCGGATTTTGCGTGCTCATGACGCGGAAGCGCAGCAGGCGTCCCGCCGTGGCGGGGAAATTGATCGTCTGCATGCCTTCCTGCAGCTTCAAGGTGCCGCGCGCCAGCGGCGCGCCCCACTCGCCATTGTTGTCGCCGATGTAGATTTCATAATCGCGCACCTGGCCATGCTTCCAGTGCTGGTCGTTGCGCGGCGCCAGTTCGATGCCATCGACCAGGCGCCGTTCCGTAAAGCCGATCACCCATTCGTGCGGACCGCTTTTCACGGACGGGCTGCGCACGGTGCGGAACCACGTCTCGGGTTTGCCATCGAAGGCGTTTTCCAGCGGATAGCCGCTTTCCTCGGCAGGACGCGCCACCACCTGCATGGCGTCGGCCGGCAAGGCGCGACCCGGCACGGGGGCGGCGGGGAAGTCGGCATCGGCTCTGGCCACGGCCAGCGCGCCGGCAACCTGCAAAGTTAAAGGCTGGCGGATATCCTGCGCCGCCACTTTCACGTGCAAGGTGCCTTGTCTGTCCGCCACGTCGAAATACCAGCCTTCTGCCGCCTTGTCGTAGGCGGCACGGTCGGCGGCTGCCGCGATCAGGCGTTCGCCGGCGCGCACGGCGGCCGGTGCCTGGCCCGCCAGCATCCGCAGCGCATAACCGCGGCGCGCTTCCTGGCCCTGGTACCGGCCATCGACGGCGCCGATGTCGACCTGCACGTCGGCGCCCATCTGGCGCATGCGGATGACTTGCTGGCTGAAGGCGCCGCCCTGGTACTGGCGCGTGTTGCCATCGTCTTCATACAGGGTGTAGTCGGAATCGCCGTGCGGGTAGATATCGAGGGTCAGCAGATCCTTCGGCTTCTGGCCGTCGTACAGCATTTCCGGATACATGGGCAGGATGGCGCCGGCGCGCACGAACACGGGCAGCTTATCGAGCGTCACCTGCATGTCGAGGTCGCGTCCCTTGGCGCCGGCCGTGGCCTGGCGGCCATCCCAGTAGTCGTACCACGTGCCCTGCGGCAGGTGGATGCCCTTGCGCCAGCCGCCGCTGACGGCCTGGCTGCGGTAGACGGGCGCCACCAGCACGTCGCGGCCCAGCAGGAACTGGTATTTATAGGCTTCCGTATAGGCGGCCGGGTCTTGCGGGTAATCCCACATCAGGCCGCGCACCAGCGGCGCGCCCGATTGCTCCGCTTCGCGCACGAGGGTATACATATAGGGGGTGAGGCGCATCTTCAGCTTCAAATAGCGGCGGTTGATGTCGCGGTACGGCTGCTCGAACCACCATGGGTGCTTGCGCTCGGCAGCGGCCCAGCCGGACATGCCCATCAGGACGGGCGTAAAACTCTTCCACTGCAGGTCGCGCAGATAGGTTTCCGGACTGCCGCCAAAGATGGCGTCCACGTCGCCCGATGCATAGGCCTGGCCGGACAGGCCCGAGCCGATCAGGGTCGGGATGTGCCAGCGGATGTAATCCCAGCTGGCGCTCTGGTCGCCCGTCCACGCCACGGCGTAACGCTGGATGCCGGCCCAGCCCATCACCGTCCACAAAAACGGCCGGCTGTCGGAGTTGTTCAGGATGCCGTCGTAGGCCGACTTGTTCGCGTCCATGGCGAACTGGTAGCCCTTGCCCGTCCACGCCACGTCCAGCTTTTGCACGCGGCTGCCCGCCTGGCCCACTTCCCAGGCGATCTTGTCGACGCCGTTTTCCGTCCACAGGCCCGTGCGGAAGCCATAGCCGGCCAGGCCCTTCACGGTTTCCGGCAAGTTCGTGTAGCCGCAACCATAGCCGTCGTTGGGCAGTATCCAGCCGCCCGGCATGTCGTGTTCGCGGTACTGGCGCGCCACGGTTTCCACCACGTCCGGCGTCTTGCCCGTGGGGCCGTCCGTCCAGCCCTTCGGCACGGAACCGGGCTTTTTCACGTTGTCGCCATCGTTGTAGCAGTCGGCGTCGCCGTATTCCAGCGCCCAGCGGGGCAGCATGCGCGCGCGGCCCGTCAAGTCCGTGTAGCGGGCGACGACGTCGCGCAAGTCCTTGCCGACAAAGAAATACGCATCGAAGCGCCCTTCCGCGTGCTGCAGCGAGATCTGCTCCTTGTCGCGCAAGTCGTAATTGCCGTCGGACCAGGTATTGCGCAGCATGCCCCAGCCCCTTGAACTCATGAGGAATGGCGCGGGATTCGGCCGGTCGCCCTCTTCCCAGCCGCCCGAATACGACACGGGCACCTGCTTGCCCTTGAATTCGAAGCGGCCATTTTGCTGGCCGCCGCCAAAGTAACGCTCGCCCGGCAGGCTCGATAGCACCTGCACGCCCTGCTTGTCGTCGAGCGACAGCGGCTGCACCTCGCGCCACAGCGGCACCGCATCGCCCTTGCGCAACAGAGTAAAGCGCAACGGTTTGCGGTCGATGCGCAGGCTCAGGGCTTCGGTGCTGATCAGGATATGGTCGGGCTGTTCATTGATCTGGTACGCCACCTGCGCGGCAGGCTGGCCCACGACGATGGGCGCGGCCTTGTCGCCGGGCCCCGTCAAGCCGGCCTTGCCGCCCGCCTGGATGCGCAGCACGTCCACCTGCGGCAGGCTGATACGCAGTTGCATGCCCGTATCGCTGCGCACGTCCCAGCCCAGCGCCTCGCCCTTGGCCACGTCGGCCGCATGCACGGCACTCAAGCTGCTCAGGTTACCGATAGGCGCGGCCTGCAGGCCCGGTGCGGCCAGGGTGGCAAGGGCGGCCAGGACACAGGCGGCAAGGGCGCGGCGGGGAAGCGGGAGAGGTTTCATCAGGCGGCTTTCAGAAAATCAAAGTGATGGAAATACTTTAAGAAGAAAAATAAATATCGTCAATCAAAAGAAAGTTAAAGCGGCAATTTATTAATAAATTGCCCAGAATTGGCGCATTTTTCTTACGTTTCACCAAAATGTCACAAAACATACTTTCGTTATCGTGGTGTTTCAGCGACAGGCCGCGCCGCCACGGGCTTTTGCGCTGCACCGCAACATGCTTCACCGCCGTTAAAACGACATTATTTCGCAAGCCAGAAAACTATTTACTTTCGTTTTACTTTCGTATTTGACTTTTCGAAATTTAGTATTTATGCTTTCTCACAACAAACACTTTACTGACCTCTCATGACTACCCTTCTTCAGCGTGACATTCAAACCTGGCGCGACATCGGCGGCTTGCACACGGCCGAGGAAATCGCCCACCAGCCAGCCATCTGGCGCGCGCTGGCCGGCATCTTGCGCAAGGAGCAAGCGACACTGGCCGCCTTCCTGGGCGACGCGCTGTCGAACCCACAACAACGCGTCATCCTGACGGGCGCCGGCAGCTCCGCCTATGTGGGCGAAATCGTCGTCGATACCTTGAATGCGGCCTGGCCCGCGCAGATCCGCGCCATCGCCACCACGACGTTGCTGACGCACCATGAGCTGTACCTGGAAGCGGACGCGCCCACCCTGCTCGTCTCGTTTGCCCGCAGCGGCGACAGCCCGGAAAGCCTGGCGGCCGTGGAACTGCTGCGCCAGGTCGTGCCCGGCGCGCGCTTTTTGAACATCACCTGCAACGCGGACGGCAAGCTGGCGCGCCAGGGCGCGAACGACAGCAATACCTATAACCTGCTGATGCCGGAAGGCAGCTGCGACCGCGGCTTCGCCATGACCAGCAGTTTCAGCAGCATGCTGCTGGCCGCCCTGTCGGTGCTGGGCAAGGACACGGATCTGTCTCGCATGGACACCTTGGCGCAGCTGGGTGAACAAGCCTTGCGCGACTGGTCGGCGCCTGTGGCGGACCTCGGTTCGACACCCGTACGGCGCGTCGTCTACCTGGGCAGCGGCCCGCTGGAAGCGCTGGCCAAGGAAGCCGCATTGAAAATCCTGGAATTGACGGGCGGCAGAGTGATGGCGATGGCGAATACGCCGCTGGGCTTTCGCCACGGCCCGAAATCGGCCGTCACCACGGAGTCGCTCGTGATCCTGCTGCGCAGCGGCAAGCCATTGGCACGCCAATACGAAGACGACCTATTGAAAGAACTGCAGCGCGACAGCGTGGCGCAGACGTGCCTGACGGTGGGTATCGGCGGCGACCTCTCTGCCGATGCGCCGGCCTGGCCCGACGCCTGGCTGGCTCCGCTGTGGCTGCTGATGGCGCAGCAATATGCGCTGCACCAGTCCGCGCTGCTGCAACTGCGCCCCGACAATCCATTCGCCGGCGGCATCGTCAACCGTGTCGTGCAAGGCGTCACCATCTATGGCCATGACCAATTCTAATCACACAGCCGGCTACCACGGCATCGACATCGGCGGCAGCAAGATGGAACTGGTCGCCTTTGCCGACCGCGACGGCGCGCTGACGGAAGTGTTCCGCGAACGGGTGGCCACGCCGGGCGACGATTTTGCCGCCTTCGTGCAAGCCATCGTCGACCTGGTGGCGCGCGGCGACGCGGCGCTCGGCACGACGGCGCCCGTCGGCATCGGCTTGCCCGGCGTGATCGACAGCGCCAGCGGACGCCAGCTCAGTTCCAACGTGCCGGCCCTGAACGGCCGCCTCGTGGCGCAAACCCTGCAGCAAGCCTTGCGGCGCCCTGTCGCCATCGGCAACGATTGCCAGTGCTTCGCCCTGTCGGAAGCGCAGGGCGGCGCGGCAGACAACGCCGCCAGCATGTTCGGCGCCATCCTCGGCACGGGCGCCGGCGGCGGCTATTGCGTGGGCGGCCAGTTGCTGCGCGGCTTTAACGGCGTGGCCGGCGAATGGGGCCACTGGAGCCTGCCCGCCACCTTGATGGCGCAGCACGGCCTGGCCGATTACGCCTGCCCGTGCGGCAAGGCGGGCTGTCTGGAACGCTATGTCTCCGGCCCGGCCATGCGCAAAATCCACGCGCATTTCGGCGGCGACGGCGCCGAGCCGCTGGCCATCGTCGCCCGCGCCAACATGGGCGACGCCGTGGCCCAGCGCACGGTGGCCGTGCACCTCGACGTACTGGGCCACGCACTGGCCGGCCTCGTGCTGGCCTACGACCCGCACGTCATCGTGCTTGGCGGCGGCCTGTCCAAGCTGCCGCACCTGTACGACAAGCTGCCGGCCGCCGTGAAGCGCCATCTGTTCCCCGGCGTGCACGTGCCGCCGATACTGCCGCCCCGCTTTGGCGACGCCGGCGGCGCGCGCGGCGCGGCCCTCTTGATACGACAACATACAAAGGCGTAACCATCATGAAACAAGCGGAAAATCCGACTTTTACCCTGTCCCCGATCCAGCAAGTGATCAAGGCGCACCGTCGCGGCGAGCGCGTGGGGCTGTACGCCGTCTGCTGCAGCCACCCGAGCGTGCTGCGCGCCGCCATGCGCGTGGCCAGCGAGTACGACACGGTGCTGCTGGTCGAGGCGACGTCGAACCAGGTCGACCAGTTCGGCGGCTACACGGGCATGACGCCGGCCGTTTTCCGCGACACCATGCTGGCCCTGGCCCGCGAACAGGGTTTCCCCGCCAGCCGCCTCGTGCTGGGCGGCGACCATCTGGGTCCGAACGCCTGGCAGCACCTCGATGCGGCCACCGCGATGAACCACGCCGAAACCCTGATCGCCGCGTATGCGTCGGCCGGCTTCCATAAGATCCACCTCGATTGCAGCATGCGCTGCGCCGACGATCCCTTGCAGCTCGACGATGAAACCGTGGCCGCCCGCTCGGCGCGCCTGTGCGTCGTCGCCGAGGAAGCGGCAGCGGCCGCCGGCTTCGCGCCGCCCGTCTACGTGATCGGCACGGAAGTACCGGTTCCCGGCGGCGAAGCGTCGCTGGCGCAGGCCGGCGCCGTCACCAGCCCGCAGGCGGCGCGCCGCACGCTGGACGTGCACCGCCGTGCTTTCCTCGACAAGGAATTGCATGGCGCCTGGCGCCGTGTCATCGCCATGGTGGTGCAGCCGGGCGTCGATTTCGACCAGAGCAGCATCCAGCACTACGACGCCGATGCCGCCGCCGAACTGTCGGCCTTCGTTGCCGAGCAGCCCGGCCTCGTCTTTGAAGCCCATTCCACCGACTACCAGCGCGAGTCCGCCCTGCACGCCATGGTGCGCGACCATTTCGCCATCCTGAAAGTGGGCCCGGCCGCCACCTTCGCCCTGCGCGAGGCGCTGTTCGCGCTGTGCCAGATCGAGGAAGAACTGCTGCCGGCGCACGCCACCTCACAGCTGATGCAAGTGCTCGACGACGTGATGGTGGCCAAGCCGAAGAACTGGATCAAGCATTACCTGGGCACGCCGGAAGAACAGCGCCTGATGCGCCGCTACGGCTTGAGCGACCGTTGCCGCTATTACTGGGGCGAGCCGGAGGTGGCTGCCGCCGTCGCCAAGCTGCTGGCCAACCTGGACACCGTGGCCATTCCGCTGCCGCTGTTGAGCCAGCATTTGCCGGAGCAATACCTGGCCGTGGTGCAGGGCAGCTTGCCGGCGCAGGCGCAGGCCCTGATCGAGCATAAGATCGGCAGCTTGCTGGCGCAATATGCGCGCGCCTGCAACCGCAATGCGGCAGTCCCCGTCATTGCCGAAGCGGCAATCTGTTAAGCTCGGTATTTTCACTTTTTACCGAGCCCGCCACCATGCGAAATACCAGCCAACGCCGTGAATCCATCCTCCAAATGCTTGCCCAGCAGGGCTCGGTGCAAGTGACCGACTTGGTGGAAAAGCTCGGCGTGTCCGCGGTCACCATCCGCAGCGACTTGAATGCGCTGGAAGCGCAAGGCATGGCCACGCGCAGCCACGGCGGCGCGACCCTCACGCGCACGCCCCCGCTTGAACACACGATACGCCAGAAGGACGCCATCAACCACGAGCAGAAGGAGCGCATCGGCGCCTATGCGGCGCGGCTGGTGGAACCGGGCGACAACATCATCATCGACTCGGGCACCACCACCATCTCGCTGGCGCGCCATCTGCGCGATGCGACGGGCGTGACGGTGGCCACGAATGGCCTGAACATCGCGTGGGAACTGGCCGACGCGCCCGGCGTGGACCTGATCCTCACGGGCGGCCTGCTGCGCAAGCAGTCGCTGTCGATCCAGGGCAGCCAGGCGGAAACCTGTCTGCAGGCCTACAGCTTCGACAAGCTGTTTCTGGGCGTCGACGGCTTCGACCTGCAGTTTGGCGTCACCACCCACCACGAAACGGAAGCAAGCCTGAACCACAAGATGGTGGAACGGGCGAAGAAAATCATCGTCCTCACGGACGCCTCGAAGTTCGGCCGCGTCAGCCTGCACCGCATCGTGCAGCTGGACCGCGTCGATACCGTCATCACCGATGCCAGCATCAGCCAGGAGTACCGCGAAGGGCTGCAAAAGCTGGGCATCGAACTTTTTATAGCGGAATAACACATGCTGAGCGGCAGAATCCTTACCCCATCTGGCTGGATCACGGGCACCATCACCTTTGACCAGCGCATCGTCCAGATACAAGAAGACCCTGCCGCCGACAGCGCGCTGACCATTCTGCCCGGCTTCATCGACCTGCACGTGCATGGCGCGGCCGGCGTCGACATCATGGAAGGCGGGAACGCGGGCGCCACCGTGGCGCAAGTGCACGCGCGCCACGGCACCACGGCCCTCCTGGGCACCACGCTGACGGCGAAAGAACCGTCGATCCTGCGTGCCCTGCAAGGCCTGGCCGGCGTCATCGCCGAACGCCCCGCCAACGGCGCGCGCATGCTGGGCGTGCACCTGGAAGGACCGTTCTTGAACCTGCACCGCCTGGGCGCGCAGCCGCCCGACGTGGTGCAGGCGAGCCTGGCGCTGGTGCAGCGCTTCCACGCCATCGCCCCCATCAAGGTCCTGACCATGGCGCCGGAAATCCCCGGCCACCTGGAACTGATCCCGCAGCTGGCGGCGATGGGCATCCGCGTGCAGATCGGCCACAGCGCCGGCACGTATGACGAAGGCGTGGCGGCGCTGCAGGCCGGCGTGTCCGGCTTTACGCACCTGTACAACGGCATGACGGGCATGACGCATTACGACCCGGGCATGGTGGGCGCGGCGCTGGCGCACGCCGAATACGCGGAAATCATCCCCGACCTGCAGCACGTGGCCAAGGGCGCCCTGCGCGCGGCCCTGCGCGCCATCCCGCGCCTGTACGGCGTAACGGACGCCACCTCGGCCACCGGCATGCCCGATGGCGAATACGGCCTGGGCACGCAGCGCGTCTACAAATGCCTGGGCTGCGTGCGCCTGGCCACGGGCTCGCTGGCCGGCAGCGTACTGACCATGGACCAGGCCCTGCGCAATTTCGTCGACCTGGGCCTGGACCTGGCCGACGCGTCGAACCGCTTGTCGCTGTACCCGGCCGATTACCTGGGCGAATCCGAACGGGGCCGACTGGCGCCGGGCGCCTGGGCCGATATCGTCGTCCTAGATTCCCAATTACAGCCAGTGTCCGTCTTCGTCGAAGGCGCGGCCATCGATCTTTCCACCCGCTAAATTCAGTCTCCAGACTCATCCCCCAAACCTCAACCCCGTCCCGGAGTTACCATGCACGACACGTCACACAAGGCCCCCGTGTGGGCCATGCGCTACCTGCTATTTATTGCCGGCATGGGGGGATTGCTGTACGGCATAGACATCGGCATCATCGCCGGCGCCCTGCCCTACCTGGAATCGACGGCCTCGGTGGCCTGGAAACTGACGGCCCAGCAGCTGAGCTTTATCGTCGCCGCAGTGCTCCTGGGTTCCGTCCTGTCGTCGCTGTTCGCCGGCGCCCTGGCCGATCTCCTGGGCCGGCGCTGGGTGATGTTCCTGGCCGGCGCCCTGTTCAGCGCCAGCATCCCGCTGATCGCGCTGGCAGACGGCTACACGCCGCTGCTGCTTGGCCGTCTGCTGCAAGGCATCAGCGGCGGCTTGATCGGCGTCGTCGTGCCCCTGTACCTGGCCGAATGCCTGCCCGCGCAGCAACGTGGACGCGGCGCCGCCCTGTTCCAGCTGCTGCTGACCATCGGCCTGGTGGCCGCCGCCCTGATCGGCCTGCTGCAGGCGCAGACGGTGGAAACGGCCACGCAGGCGGCGCAAGCGTTGCCGGAAGCGGGCCGCATCGCCGCCATCTTCACGGCCAAGGATCACGCGTGGCGCAGCATCTTCTGGGTCTGTTTGACACCGGGCCTCGTGTTTACCATCGGCGCCCTGCTGCTGGCCGAGTCGCCGCGCTGGCTGGCGCAACGGGGCCGCATCGAGCAGGCGCGCCAGTCGCTGCTGCGCACGCGGTTGCCCGCCGCCGCCGACATCGAGCTGCGCGAGATGCAGGATACGCCGGAAAATACGGCCAAGGCCAGCGGCAAGGCGAAAGACCCGCTGCTGAGCCGCCGCTACGTGCTGCCCTTCCTGCTCGCCTGCCTGATCCTCGCCTGCACGCAAGCGACGGGCATCAATTCCATCCTCGCCTATGTCGTCAATATCCTGAACCAGGCGGGCCTGTCGGGCGCCTCGGCCAACATGGCGGACGTCCTGCTGAAAGTACTCAATGCCGTGATGACGGTGGTGGCCGTGCTGCTGGTGGACCGCAAGGGCCGCAAGTTCCTGCTGATGCTGGGCACGGGCGGCATCGTCGTCTCGCTGCTGGCGGCCGGCTTGCTGTTCCGCGGCGCCGAAGCGCACCTGGCCGACGTGCGTCCCGCCATCGCATCGCAAGTGCAAGCGGACAGCCTGGCCTTGCAGCTCGATGCGGCCACCTTGACGGCACTGGGCGCGGCCGCCGACGGCACGCCGCAGCAGCTGACCATCGCCTACGCCTACGGTCCGTTCACGAATGTGAAAAGCCTGCGCAGCGACGACCCCGTGCTGCGCCAGGTGACGATCGCCCGCGATGACGCCGTGCAGCCTGACAGCGTGATCGGCGTGTTCTTCCGCAAGCTCCACCTCAATCCGTTCGCCGACCCGGCCGCCGGACGCGAGGCGCCGCTGCGCATCGAAAAGGCCAGCCTGGGTCCCGTGCCCTCGTCCACGCACGGCTGGCTTGTGGCCATTGCCATCTGCGTGTTCGTTTCCAGCTTTGCCGTGGGACCGGGCGTGTGCGTGTGGCTGGCCCTGTCCGAACTGATGCCGACGCGCATCCGCTCGAACGGCATGAGCATCGCCCTGCTGGTCAACCAGTTCGTCTCGACGGTGATCGCCGCCATCTTCCTGCCGACCGTAGGCTTGCACGGTTATTCGACCCTGTTCTTCTTTGGCGCCGGCTGCACGGTGCTGTATTTCCTGGCCGCCGCGTTCCTGCTCCCCGAGACCAAGGGCAAGACGCTCGAAGAGATCGAATCGCATTTTGCAAAGTAAGCTCGAGTAACCAACTGTAGCAGTCTCCTTTCCAGCCCCGGGCCACCATCCGGGGCTGTTTTTTTGCCTGCCGGACAAGTTTGCGGGGCTGGCGCGCACGGCACCGTACGGTTTTCCTTCTGGAATCAAGGGCGCGTGGGCTAGAATCTGGCTGCGTCGTGCTACTCACGAGGCGGCAATGGCGCCATGACAAAAACCACCAGGAGACACAGTGAGCTTATTTAGAACCAAGAATTTGGATGACATGATCGCCCACAGCAAGAAACCGGGAGGTCTGGCGAAAGTGCTGGGGCCCTTCGACCTTGTCCTCATGGGCATAGGCGCCATCGTCGGCACGGGCATTTTCGTGCTCACCGGAACGGGCGCCCTGACGGCCGGCCCCGCCCTGTCGCTGTCGTTCGTCGTGGCGGCCGTCGCCTGCTGTTTCGCCGCCCTGTGTTATGCGGAATTCGCTTCCACCGTGCCGGTCGCCGGCTCCATCTACACCTACAGCTATGCCACCCTGGGCGAACTGGCCGCCTGGATGATAGGCTGGGACTTGCTGCTCGAGTACGGCCTTGCCGCGGCCGCCGTCTGCGTCGGCTGGTCCGGCTACTTCCAGTCGCTGCTGTCGGGCTTTGGCATAACGTTACCTGTCGCCCTGACTGCCGCGCCGGGCGCCCTGCCTGGCGTGACGACCTTCATCAACCTGCCCGCCCTCGTCATCATGCTGCTGCTGACGGCCATGCTGGGCTGGGGCGTGCGCGAATCGGCGCGCCTGAACAACATCATGGTCGCCATCAAGGTGGGCGTGGTACTGCTGTTCATCATCTTCGGCGCGCGCCACGTGCAGCCGGCCAACTGGCAGCCCTACATGCCCTTCGGCTATCACGGCATGCTGAGCGCCGCCGCCCTCGTCTTCTTCGCCTTCATCGGCTTCGACGCCGTCACTTCGGCCGCCGAGGAAGTCAAGAAGCCGTCGCGCGACCTGCCGATCGGCATCATAGGATCCTTGGCCGTGTGCGCCGTGCTGTACGTCGTGGTGTCGGCCATCATGACGGGCATCGTGCCATATCAAAAATTCCTCGGCGTCGACCATCCCGTCTCGCTGGCCCTGCAATATGCGGGCGAAAACTGGATCGCCGGCTTCGTCGACCTGGGCGCCATCCTCGGCATGACCACCGTGATTCTCGTGATGGCCTTCGGCCAGACGCGCATCATCTTCGCCATGTCGCGCGACGGCTTGCTGCCCAAGCGCCTGTCGACCGTGCACCCGCGCTTCCACACGCCGTTCTTCGCCACCTGGCTCGTCGGCATCGTGTTCGGCCTGATCGCCGCCGTGATCCCGCTCAACATCCTGGCTGAACTGATCAACATCGGCACCCTGGCCGCCTTCACCATGGTGTCGATTGCCGTCGTGGTGCTGCGCAAGCGCCGTCCCGACTTGCCGCGCGCCTTCCGCTGCCCCGGCGTGCCGTATGTGCCGGCGCTGGCCGTGCTCCTGTGCGTGGGCCTGATGACCTTCCTGAGCTGGTTCACCTGGATGGCGTTTTCCATCTGGCTCGTGATCGGCCTGGCCATCTACTTCGGCTACGCGCGCCGCCGTTCGCTGCTGCATCCGCAACAGTAATCCCTCCACTGCGCCATCGCAGTAAGATGGCGGTCTCGCAACCCTGCAGACCGCCATCCATGCAACGTTCCCCAGACCTCATCAAACAGCTGGACCAGAGCACGGACCAGCTCAAGCGCGCGCGCCTGCTCAGCATGCAGCTGCTGGCCGCCGGCTTGCTGCTGCTGGCCGCGCTGGTGTTTGTCGTGGCCCGCTCGCAGCGGGGCGGCCACCCGGCCTGGGGCTATGTAGAAGCGTTCGCGGAAGCGTCCATGGTGGGGGCGATCGCCGACTGGTTCGCCGTCGTGGCCCTGTTCCGCCACCCGCTGGGCATCCCCCTGTGGCATACGGCCATCATCCCGAACAGCAAGGCGGACATCGGGCGCAGCCTGGGCGCCTTCGTGGAAAACCATTTCATTACCGAGCAAGGCATCGCCGAGCGCATCGTGCAAGCCGACCCTGCCGCACGCCTGGGCGCCTGGCTGGCGGACGAGGCCCACGCGCGGCAGCTGGGCATGGCCAGCGCCGGCGTGGTGAAGCAGTTGCTGGCGATGGCCGACCATGACAAGCTGGGGCAACTGCTGCGCGAACAGGCCAGCGGCTATCTTGGACAATTGAATCTGTCGGACGTGGCGGCCGACTGCATCGATGCGCTGATCGCCGACGGCAAGCCGCAAGAATTGCTGGACTTCCTGCTCGACCGCGGCGCCGCCTACCTGGACGACGAGACCCACCACGCGGCCATCGGCGACTTCGTGCTGGGCGCCTTCCAGATCGAGAACGCGCTGATAAAAAAGGCCGTGAAAGCGTACGAGCCGCGCATGATCGCCTCGCTGCAAAAATTTGCGCTCGCCGTGCGCCTCGATCCCGAGCACCCGCTGCGCCAGCGCATCGCCGGCTGGATCGCCGACAGCGCGCTGCACCTGAAAGCCGACCCGCAGTGGCAGGACACGGTGCGCCGCTACCAGCTGCAGCTGGTCGCCAGCGACACGGTGCAAGCCATGCTCGGTGACGTGTGGCACCACATCAGCACGCGCGTGCTGGCCGACCTGCACGCGAACCAGCCCGTGCTGGCGCAAGCCATCGCCGGCCTGGCGCGCAACACGGGCCAGGTACTCGGCACGGACGACCATGCGCGG
Source organism: Janthinobacterium sp. Ant5-2-1 (assembly GCF_001445815.1). Classification (NCBI taxonomy): domain Bacteria; kingdom Pseudomonadati; phylum Pseudomonadota; class Betaproteobacteria; order Burkholderiales; family Oxalobacteraceae; genus Janthinobacterium; species Janthinobacterium sp. Ant5-2-1. Next base: position 30,119 of record NZ_LNCE01000045.1, read on the forward strand.
GCATGGCTGAACGGCGCCATCGTCGCCGGCAGCGGCTCGCTGGTGCGTCGCTACCGGGGCGAAGTGGGCGCCTTCATCGCCAGCCGCCTGGACCTGTGGAGCAAGGAAGAAATGAGCGAGCGCATCGAACTGGCCATCGGACGCGACCTGCAATTCATCCGCATCAACGGCACCATCGTGGGCGGCCTGGCCGGCTTGCTCATTTACGCGGCCAGCCAGGCGTTCTAAGCGGACTTACCAGCGTGGCGTGGCGTTGGTGGGCGCAGCATGCGACGGAAAATGCGGCAGCACTTCCTGCGCCAGTTCCTGCAGCACCTCGGCGGCCGGACGCCGGCCATGCTGGATGCCCAGCGCCGCATGGTTGACACCCGCTTCCTGCCATTCCCCCAGCAAATCGATCAAGCCCTTGCACCCCGTGCGCAGCACATAGCCGCTGCGCACGGGCGTGCGCGGGTAATCGGGGTCGTCGACCAGATCCAGCCACTCATTGCACATGTGGGGGCGAAAGCCGCCATCGGGTATGCACTGGCGCCAGGCGCGGATCTTTTCCGCCAGCCGGCGCGGCCCGTCCTGCGTATCGGTCGCTTCCGGATACGTCAGCCAGCCATCGGCGTGGCGCCCTATCCACTCAAGCGGCTGGCCCGAGGAACTGGTGACGATCAGGGGAATGGCGCCCGCCACGGGCTTGGGCAGCAGTTCGAGGCCCTCAATCCTGCCCAGCGGGCTGCTGACATGCGCGGGGCCAGGGCGCAGCAATTGGCGGAACAGGTGCACGGCCTGCGCATAGCGTTCGCCGCGCGTATCGTACGGCACGCCATACGCGGGAAATTCGCTGGCGCGGTCGCCCGAGGCCGTGCCCAGCACAAGGCGCCCGCCCGACAGCTGGTCGATGCTGGCGGCCGCCTTGGCCAGGTCGATGGGATGGCGCAGGGTGAAAATAGCGCTGCCCGTGGCCAGGGCCAGCGAGTCCGTGCGCGCCGCCAGGTAGGCGAGATAGGTCCACGGGTCGAACAGCTGGCCCGCATCACCGAAGCGCGGGTCGAACAGGGGAATGTCGCGCACCCACGCGGCGGCAAAGCCTTGCTTGTCCATGGCGGCGACCAAGTCGGCCTGGCCGGCCAGCGCCTGCATGTCGCCCTGGTAAAAGCGCAGCGGCAGGTAGATGCCGAGGGTAAGCGCGCCGGACGCGAACATGCGGCGATAGCCGCGGTGCTGCGTGAAGGCCTGCGACGAGGCGCCTTCCGTGATGTCATTGCTCATGCTGTTCCTCGATAAGAATCAGGCGCCCGTGGCGGGCGCGGGGATAGTGACGCCCAGCCGCACGGCCGGGCGGGCCGCCACGCGGGCGTACCAACTGCTGATGTGCGGCCAGGCGCCAAGGTCGAAGCCGACGATGCGGGCGATGTGCAGCCAGCCGAAGCTGGCGATGTCGGCGATGGAATAGTCGTCGCCGGCCAGGTAGGCGTTAGCCGCCAGGCGGCCATCCATGGTGGCCAGCGCGGCGTCGCACAAGCGACGAAAGTGCGCCGTGGCGGGCACGTTCGCGCCCGCGTCGACGATCTCGAAATGCACGCGCTGGCCCAGCACCGGCCCCATGCTGGCCGCATGAAATTGCAGCCAGGTGATGGCGGCCCAGCGCGGCGCGGGCGCCGCGGGCAACAGCCGCCCAGTCTTCTCGGCCAGGTATAGCAAGATGGCGGCCGATTCGAACACGGTGATGCCCGTGTCGTGGTCGACCAGCACGGGAATGCGCCCGTACGGATTGAGGGCCAGGAAAGCGGGCAGCCGGTGTTCGCCCTGTTCGATGCGCACATGGCGCAGCCGGTAGGGCAAGCCCAGTTCGGCCAGTGCGATGGTGGCCTTGAAGCCGTTGGGCGAGCTGTCGGTGTAGAGTTCAAGCGAACCCGCCAGGGATGTGATGCTGTGCATGAAGTATCCTGTCGATATAGTTTTACTGAAGTAAAATAAGCGTTGCAAACACCGCCATCCTCGCTCTTATCTTCGGAGAATTGAAACGATGATTTTTACTTTCTGGCTATAGATAAACTATATTGATGAAGCATCCATTACCGCTCCAGGCGCTGCGCGCCTTTGTCGAAGTGGGCCAGCGCGGCAGCATCAAGGCCGCCGCCGAAGCGCTGCACGTGACGTCGGGCGCCGTCAGCCAGCAAATCCGCCTGCTGGAAGAACGGGTCGGCATGCCCCTGTTTACGCGCGAACGCCAGGGCTTGCGCCTGACCGAAGCGGGCGCCATGGTCCACCCCACCCTGCTGGGTGCCTTCGCGCAGATCGCCGGTGCCAGCCAGGCGCTGGAAGACATGGGTGGGCGCCAGACGCTCACCGTCAGCACGGTCGCCACCTTTGCCGCGGCGTGGCTGGTGCCGCGCCTGGGCCGCTTCAACCAGCGCCACCCGCAGATCGAGGTGCGCGTGGAAGCCACGTCGGCGCTGGTCGACTTGCGCCGCGACAGGGTTGACGTGGCCTTGCGCCACGGCTTGGGAGAGTATCCGGGCTTGCAGGTGACGCGATTGATGGCGCCCGTGCTGGTGCCCGTCGCCAGCCCCGCCCTGATGGCAGGCCAGCAGCCCATCACCACGCCCGGCGATTGTCTGCGCTACCCGCTGCTGCACGATACGGACCGCGCCGACTGGCCCTTGTGGCTGGCCGCGCATGGCGCCCCGGACGGCAGCGCGGATGCGACGCGGGCGTTGCGCGGCTCGGCGTTCGAAGATGATTTTCTGTTGATACGCGCAGCCGAAGCGGGACAGGGACTGGCCCTGGTGCCGCAGCTCTACGCGCAGGAGGAAATTGCCGCGGGGCGCCTGGTGCAAGTGCTGGATTTGCCCTGGCCCGCGCGCTTTGCCTACTACCTGGTGGCGCGGCCCGATGCGGCCACGCGCCCTGCCGTCCAGGCATTCATGGCATGGATCCGCGAGGAAGCGCAGGCCGCGCGCTAGAACACATGGCCCCCGGCCGCGCACGACACGACGCCGCACATGGCGCTGAACGGCACCGGCACGCCGGCGCGGCCCGTGGCGATGCAGCTTGCCGCCGGCACCACGGCCAGCAACAGGGCCAGGTAGGCTATCGCCTTCAAACGCCGCACGGAAGAACGACTGACGCCCGCAGCTGCGCCGCGTAGATAGCCTCTGCCCGCCTCTTCGCTGCCGCTTGCCGACATTTTCGTATGCATGTCCATCTCCTCTATCCACTGTGATCGGTCTTGCTTTACTGTATTTTGCTACATAAATTTACCAAATACAATAAATAAATTCACGAATAAATGGCTTTTCTTTATTATTAAAATAAGATCGCTGGAATCGCAATATTCGTTTAAATCATTTTCATTCGAAGTTTCATCCAGATGGCTAGCCACGCCGCACGCATCCGGCCAAAGTTGATGTAGATCATAATTTTTTGAACAAGCTATTGCTATCCTGTAAAAAAATGACAGGAGCCCTCGATGAGCAAGACGCAGCCGAGCGACGCGCAGCACAACGTTGAACATGCGCGCCTGGGCAGCGCCTGGCAAGGCGTGTCGGCGCCCGATTATCCGGAGACAGCGCCGGAAGGCGCCACCCTGGACCTGCTGCTGAACGCCTGGCTGGGCAAGCTCACGGGTGGCATTTCGCCGGCCGCGCTGGGCAACGCGTATGCCGACTGGCTCAGCCACCTGGCGCTGGCGCCATCGAAGCAGCAAGCCCTTGTGCAGGAAGCGTGGAGGAAGATCGGCCGCTGGCAGCAGTACGCCATGCAATCGGCACTGGCTGGCGGCACCGCCGAGACGCCATGCATCGCGCCGCTGCCGCAGGACCGGCGCTTCGACGATCCGGCCTGGCGGCGCTGGCCGTACAACCTCGTCTACCAGGGCTTCTTGCTGCAACAGCAATGGTGGCACCGCGCCACCACGGGCGTGCGCGGCGTCGCGCCGCACCACGAGGATGTCGTCACGTTCACCGTGCGCCAGTGGCTCGACATGCTGGCGCCGTCGAACTTCATGCTGACCAATCCCGTGGTGCAGCAAGCCACCGTGGAAAGCGGCGGCGCCAGCCTGGCGCGCGGCCTGGTCCACGCGGCCGAGGACTGGCAGCGCGCCGCCATGGGGCCGTACGCGCCCGAGACGCGCCGCTACAAGGCGGGCGAAAACGTGGCCGTCACGCCGGGCAAGGTGGTCTACCGCAACGACTTGATCGAATTGATACAGTACGCGCCCGCGACCGACAAGGTGCATGCGACGCCGCTGCTGTTCGTGCCGGCGTGGATCATGAAGTTCTATATCCTCGACCTGTCGCCGCACAATTCGCTGGTGCGCTGCCTGGTGGGCCGGGGCCACACGGTGTTCATGATTTCCTGGAAAAACCCCACGGAGGAAGACCGCGAACTGTCGTTGGAAGACTACCGCCAGCTGGGCGTGATGGACGCGCTCGACGCCGTTGTCCGCATCACGGGCGCGCCGCAGGTGCACGCGGCCGGCTACTGCCTGGGCGGCACCCTGCTGGCCATCGCCGCCGCCACGATGGCGCGCGACGGCGATGCGCGCCTGACCAGCCTCACCATGCTGGCCTCGCAGGTGGATTTCAAGGAGCCGGGCGAACTGTCGCTGTTCATCGACGAGAGCCAGGTCAGCTTCCTGGAAGCGGCCATGTGGAAGCAGGGTTACCTCGATACGAAGCAGATGGCGGGCGCCTTCCAGCTGCTGCGCTCGAATGACCTGATCTGGTCGCGCCGCCTGAACCACTATCTGCTGGGACAAGACGAGCAGGACAGCGACCTGATGGCCTGGAATGCGGACGCCACGCGCATGCCCTGCCGCATGCATTCGGAATACCTGCGCCGCCTGTTCCTGCACAACGACCTGGCCGAAGGCCGCTACCGCACGGCGGGCCGCCACATCGCCCTGCCCGACATCGCCGCGCCCATCTTCGCCGTCGGCACCCTGACGGACCACGTGGCGCCATGGCGCTCCGTGTACAAGCTGCAGCTGCTGACCGACACGGACGTCACCTTTTTGCTCACTTCGGGCGGCCACAATGCGGGCGTGGTCTCGCCGCCGGGCCAGCCGCGCCGCAACTACCAGCTGGCCACGCACCGCCACGACGCGCCCTATGTCGATCCGGACAGCTGGCAGCGCGACATGCCGCACCACGACGGTTCGTGGTGGCCCGCCTGGCAAGCCTGGCTGGCGCAGCGCTCCGGCGTGCAAGTGGCGCCGCCAGCCATGGGGGCCGACCTGGGTGATGCGCCTGGCAGCTACGTGCTGCAAACCTGACCACCGACAACCGAGCGACAACCGCGCGACAACCGAGGAAAACGCCATGCCCTACACTACCCTGCTGGTCCACGTCGACAATTCCCGCCACTGCGCCCAGCGCATCCGCCTGGCCGTGCGCCTGGCCGTTGCCGAAGGCGCGCACCTGATCGGCTCGGCCATGAGCGGCATCTCGCGCTACGCGTATGGCGGCGGCGTCAATGCGCTGCAGTTTGCGCCGGCGCAGATGCAGGCGCTGCGCACCCAGGCCAGCGAGGCCTTGCACGACTTCGAGCGCATCGCCCGCGAGGAAGGCCTGGGCGCCTATGAAACGCGCTTCGTCGACGACGATGCGCAAGGCGCGCTGCTGCTGCAGGCGCGCTATTGCGACTTGCTGATCCTGGGCCAGACGGATGCGCAGGATACGCCGTCGCGCGTCATCGCCGGCACGCCGGAATACCTGATGCTCCATTGCGGCCGGCCCGTGCTGATGGTGCCGCACGCGCCTTCGGCCGCGCCAGCGGGCATCACGCAGCATCCGCTGCTGGCCTGGAACGGCAGCACCGAAGCGCTGCGCGCCATCACCGATGCGCTGCCGTTGCTGCAAGGGGCGCGGCAAGTCACGCTGGCCGTCGTCAATTCACACGCCCAGCCGGCCGCGCACGGCGAGCAGCCAGGCGCCGACCTGGCCCTGTACCTGGCGCGCCATGGCGTCAACGTCGAAGTGCTGCAGCACGACACGCCGCCGGGCCAGGACGTGGGCACGGCCCTGCTGGCCATGGCGGCCCAGCGGCACTGCGACCTGCTCGTGATGGGCTGTTACGGCCACATGCGCCTGCGCGAAGCGCTGCTGGGCGGCGTCACGCGCACGGTGCTGCAGGAGATGACGTTACCGGTGCTGGTGTCGCACTAGGCGGCCATGCAGTCGAATGGCGTCATCGTTTTTGTAAAATCACGCCACTCATGTATTGATTCAGATCGCGAAAATCCTTCACGCTCCAGGCGTGCGGCGCAATTTTCACGCCATTCTCTTTCAAGGTCTTTGGAATCAGGTCGCCATTCGGACGAAGGATGACTGACGAGACGATCACGCCTGGATAATCATTGAGCCGTTTCTTGAAAGCGGCGGTGGTCAGATCGGGGGTACGGGGGTTGCTTTTATTTGCCAGCGGCCCCGTTCCCTTGATCTCTGCTCCGTGGCACACGGCGCATCGCTGCATGTACAGATTTTTTCCATTGAGGTTCTCCGCGAAGGAGGACGATGTGTGAAGCAGAGATAAAAGGCCCAGCGTAGCGGTGAATACTAATTTCATTGTCATGTAGTTTGTTATTGATATCAACGGAGCGGAATCAGGGCAACCCACGCAAGGGTCGATGCTCCCGGCGATATTTTAACCGGGATTGCTCATTCAACAAGCGACGCGTGCAGCCGGGGAACGGCCTACAATAGCCAGGCTGGACACTGCGCGGCCGCCTGCTGACAGGCCGCGCGGCTCATGCCGCCTCCCCTGTCAGCGCCACCGCCACAAGGAGTATTCGCATGAGCAAGCAAGCCACCATCGTCCTCGTCCACGGTTTCTGGGGCGGCGCCGCCCACTGGAGCCGCGTCATTGTCGAATTGCGGCGCCAGGGCCACACGGCCATCCGCGCCGTCGAACTGCCGTTGACGTCCCTGGCCGACGATGCCGAACGCACGCGCAAGATGGTGGCGCAGGTCGATGGACCGGTATTGCTGGTGGGACACTCCTACGGCGGCGCCGTCATCAGCGTGGCTGGCAATGCGCCGAATATCGTGGGCCTCGTCTACATCGCCGCCTTCGCGCCCGATGCGGGCGAAAGCCCGGGCAGCATCACGCAGGAACACCCGCCCATCGGCGCGGCCAGCCTGGAGGGCGACAGCGACGGCTACCTGTGGGTGAAACCCGAGCAATACCATGACAGCTTTTGCCAGGACCTCGACGCGGAAGAAGGCGCCGTGCTGGGCGTGGTGCAGAAAGCGCCGCTGGCCAGCACCTTCGGCGACACCGTCAGCGACCCGGCCTGGAAGCACAAACCCAGCTGGTACCAGGTTTCCACTGCCGACCGCATGATTTCCCCCGTCAATCAGGAGCGCATGGCGGCGCGGCTGAATGCGCGGAAAATCATCAGCCTGAATGCCAGCCACGCGTCGCTGGCTTCGCGCCCCGTCGAAGTGGCGGCGCTGATACTCGAGGCGGCAGGCGCGGTGGCCGGCGAATAAGGCTGCTGCCTACAGCCACCCTTCGCGCTTCAGGCGCCGGTGCAGCCAGACGCAGCCGGCGATGATGACGACGATCACGGCAGGATAGCTGCCGCGCCACTTCAGTTCCGGCATGAATTCGAAGTTCATGCCGTACAGGCTGAAGACCATGGTGGGCACGGCCAGGATGGCGGCCCAGGCGGCCAGGCGCTTGACGACCTCGTTCTGACGGATCGAGATTTGCCCCAGCGCCACCTGCATGGCCGAGTTGACCAGCTCGCGCATCTGCCCCGCCGTGTGCGTGACCCGTTTGACGTGGTCGAGAATGTCGCGGTAATAGATGCGGTTTTCCTTGGGCACGATGTCGCCATGAAAACGGATCAGCTGGGTGCAGATGTCGTGCAGGGGATTGACGGCCGCGTCGAGCTTGAGCAGCTCCGTCTTGAGCTGGTAGAAATCCTGCAGCTTGTCTTCGCTCAAACTGGGCTTGAACAGCTGCAGTTCGTAGTGCTGGAAGCGGGCCTGCAAATGGTCGATGCAGGGCTGGTACTGGTCGACGATGAAATCGATGATGGAATACAGCACGTAGCCGGGGCCGCTGGCCAGTTTCTCGGGCACGCTTTCCTTGCGCTCGCGCAGCTTCGCATAGCCGGCGGAAGGACCATGGCGCACCGTGATGATGAAGCGGGGGCCGAGAAAGACGTGGGTTTCGCCATAGACGATGGCCTCGCCGTCCAGGGTGGCCGTGTGCATCACCATGAACAGGGTGTCACCGTACTCTTCCAGCTTGGGCCGCTCGTGCGCGCCCTGCGCATCCTCGACGGCCAGCTCGTGCAGACCGAACGCCGATTGCAGCGCCTGCATGGCGGTGGCGTCGGGGCTGGCCATGCCGATCCAGACGAAACAATCGGGGTCGCCGAGAAAGTCGCCCACCTTGTCGATGTCGAAATGGGCGATCTTCTTGCCGTCGCGATACGCTTCGCAATTGACGACGGCGGCGTGGTGGCTTAAATCCATATACATGTCCAAAAATAAAAGTGGCTGCCGCTGGCATGACGCGGCGAAAAATACGTTCAGGCGTAGTATGGAGGAAACTCGCCAAAAAAACGCACCTTGCCTTCACTCAATGGAAATGCTGTATCGATAGGCCAGCGGCAGTCACTACGCCAGGGCGGCCCCGCAAGCGGGCGCCCTGGCTGGCATGACTAGACCATGCCCCTGGCTGCGGCGAGGATCGCTTTCAGCTCGTCCGCGTTGGTATACACGTAGGCCTGGCTTTGCTCCACCAGCTGCGCCGATGGGGGCACCGGATCGAGCAAGGCGCGCGTCTGCTCGTTGGGGGCCAGCCCGGCAGCGCTGACGACGGTATCGGCCGAATGCGCCCAGTTCGTGCCTTCGGCAAAGCCGCGGCCGATCTCCGCGCCAGCCGCGTCACGGGCGATGGCGCCGCCTTCCGTGTATTGCAGGCCGGTGCCGAAAAAGCCCGACTGGCCCGTGGCGATCAATGGCTCCAGGGTAAAGGCGCGCAGGCGCTGCGGCAGTTGCTGGTCGATGGAAAACTGGTAATGCGCGGGGTACCAGGTGTCCGTCGCCGGATACACGGCGGGGTTGGGCGAAGTGTCGTCCTTGACCCAGGCCGTCACGGTCATGGTACCCGTCAGGTCCAGGGTGGCGTTGTCGGCGTCGATGTACTTGCCATTGAATTTGGCCGTCATGGGCTTCGGCGGCGTCGGCCCCGTCTGCCAATAGAACTGCTCGTTGTCCAGCGAGTGCAGCGCGGAGATCGTCATCTGCACTTCCTGCAAGCCTGGTGCCAGTCCGGCCTGGAACTGCACTTCAAACCAGTCCCATCCGCCAGGCGGCGCCGGCGTCAGGTTGGCGGCGGCGCGCAGCACCGCATGCTGGGCGCCGCCTTTCGGCATGAAACCCGCCGTCCATTGATGGTCGTACCACATGCTGCCATCCGTCAATTCGATGCGTTTGCCGTCAATGGTAATCACATTCGCGGCGCCCGGACGCAGCTTGAGCAGCGATGCCGAGTAATACAAGGTTCCCAGTCCATCAATGCTGGGCGAGCAGCCGCCGTCTCCCTGCATGAAATAGCCCTTGGGATTATCCAGCGAGATATCGATGCCGAATTCCACATCGACGGGCTTGCCCATGTCCCAGCCGCGCGCCTGCAGGCGCACGGGAAACAGGCTGCCGCCCGCCTCGAGTCCTTCGATGGCGTTGCGCCCGATGCGGTAGGCAAACGGCTTGGCCTCCACTTCGACGAGGCCCGTGGTGCCGGCCACGACCACCGTGTTGGCGCGGTACTGCAGGCCCGTCTGCGGATCGCAGATCGCCAGGTGCATCTCGAGCGACTGGTTTTCAATATCGCTCAGGCCCAGTTCGGCGGCCAGCAGCGGCGGCAGCAACGCGTATTGCCAGAACATCAGCTCGACGCTGTAGTGATGGCCGCCGGCATCCGTAAAATTGCCGACAAAAAAATGCCAGCCCAGCTGGTATTGCAGTTGAGGCAAATCAATTTGCGGGAAGGAAAACTGCGGGTCGAGGGGAACTGGCGCATAGCCCGTATTCGATTCCGGCCCGAGGAACAGGCAGCTGGCATAAAACTCGCGCGGGCTCATCGCCTTTGTCTGCAGCAAGTGCTGACGCAGCAAGGCATAGCGCTCCGTGCGCTCCTGCACGAAGGACAGTTGATGGTCCTCCAGTTGCTGCAGGCGCAGCAGAAAACGGTCGGCATACGCCGCTTCGCTATTGGCGGCGCTCTCTATGCGCCGCAACAGATCGGGAGGAATCTTGCTGGCATCATAGTCTTTCATCCACAGGGCTTGGGCGATGTTTTGCAGGGTGATGGGGTTCATGGTGGCTCTTGCTGGAGGGAATAGCACGACAGGAGCGCGCCGCGGCAGGACTTGCCTGCAATGATGCGGCCGCATACAACAACAGCATGTCAGCTTGGCGCGCCGGACGCCGCCCCCTTTCCCGTATTGGCAGACGATTCTGCCAAGCCAGTGTACTGACTGCGCGCGTCGCAATGATCTCCAATTGTCACCCGCGCAACATGTGTTCAGGCAACCCGGCTGGCGCCGCCCAAGCCACAATCAATAGCGGTAGTTCAAACTCAGCATCGCATTGCGCGGATCGCCGTAACTGACCCTGCGGCCCGTGCTGATGCCGTAGTAGCTGCGGTCGCCCAGGTTATTGAGGTTCAGCGACAGGGCCAGGCGATCGGAGACCTGGTAGCGCGCCATGGCGTCGAGCACGGCATACGAGCCCTGGTGCACGGTGGTGGTGCCGCCCCGCACGGCCCGGGTTTGTTGCCAGGTGCGCGATTGCCGGCGGGCGCCGCCGCCCACCGTCAGGCGCGGCATCGGCTGCCAGGTGCTGTACAGGCTGAGCTGGTCTTCGGGCGCCAGGGTATTGACCTTGCCGGCCGCGTCGCGCGCGATCTTGTGCGTGTAGCCGGCCTGCAATTGCCAGCCCGGCATCAGGTGGCCCGACACTTCCAGCTCCACGCCGCGCGAGCGCACGCCGTCGATGGCGCGGTAGGCGTCCATGCCCGTCACCTTGTTCACGGCGTCGACAGACTCGGCAAAGTTATCCTGGCGCACCTCGAAAGCGGCCGCGCTGGCGTTCAGGCGGCCGTTGAGGAACACGCCCTTCACGCCCGCCTCGATATTCTTGCCCAGCACGGGGTCGAGCGTCTTGTTGTCGACGTCGCGGCTGTTTTGCGGACTGAAGATGTCGCTGTAGCTGGCAAACGCCGTCAGGTTTGGCGCGAAGTCCCACGTCAGGCCCGCATACGGCGTAAAGACCAACGCTTCATCGATCCCGGCCGTTGGGTTGACGTAGGACGACAGGCGCCCGCCCAGTATCACGTGCACGCCCTGCGGCAGCGAAAAGCGGCCCGTCGCATACACGGCCTTCTGGCGGATGACTTCGCGCGCCGTGTCCAGTTCCCACTTCGGCTCAGCGACTATGCCCCGGTAAGTATAGATATTATCGACCTTGATGAAGGAATACGGGCTGAAGACGTCGTCCGATTGCTTGCGGTAGGCATTCGCGCCCACCACCATTTCATGCGTGCGGCCCAGCAAGGTGAACGGCCCCTTGGCGTACACGTCCAGGCCATTGCTGGTGGCGTCGCTGTTGTACTGGCGCGCCGTGACGGAGGTGCCACTGCCGTCCGCCTTCGGGAAGCCGTCAAGGTAGGCGACGGGCGCGTACAGGGCATTGGCCTGGTGGATCAGGCGCACATTCGCCAGCCAGCCATTGTCAAAGGTGTGTTCAAGCGAGGCGAAGACGGATTTCGCTTGCGTCTGCTGCGTGCTCCAGGTGGGTGCGCCGTTGAACGAGCGGGGCATGGTGAAACGCTTGCCGTCCGCGTCGAACAGGGGTGCGCCGCCCCAATCGCTGTTGCGCGGCACCGTGTGCTGGTAGTCGGCGCCCACGGTCAGCAAGGTGCGCGGCGACAGGTCCGCCTCCACCGTGCCATAGGCCAGTTCGGAGCGGCGCTGATAGCGGTCGACAAATGAATGCTTGTCCTGGTACGACGCCACGGCGCGCGCACGCACGCTGCCGCTGTCGTTCAAGGGGCCGCCCACGTCCGCCATGCCGCGGTAATTGCTCCACGACCCAGCCGAGAGGTCGGCCAGCGCGCGCCATTCGCGCGTGGGCTTCTTGCGGATCAGGTTGACCGTGGCGCCCGGCGTGCCGGCGCCGCTCATCAGCGCATTCGCGCCCTTCAGCACCTCGACCCGGTCGTACAGGTCCATATTGGCCAGGGACTCGCCCAGGTTCAGCGAAGCGTCGCGCGTCCACGGCAAGCCGTCGTAGCTGAAATTGTCGAGCGAAAAACCGCGCGCATAGTAAATCGTGCGCTCGCTGTCGATGTGCTGCACGTACACGCCCGGCGTGTGGTTGAGTACTTCGCTCAGCTGCACCAGGCCGAAATCGTCCATCTGCTGGCGCGTGACGACGCTGACCGCGTGCGGCGTCTCGCGCGGCGACAGCACCAAGCGGTTGGCCGTGCTGACGGCGCCCGTCGTATAAGAACCCGTGTCTTCCGTCACCTGGCCCAGGTAATTGGTGGTGATGACCACTTCCGGCATCGTGGCGTCAAGCTGGACGGCGGCCGCCTGTGACGCCGCCGCTTGCACGGTATAGACGCCGCTATCGGTCTTGAGCAAGGCCAGCTGCGTGCCCTGCAAGGCGCGGCGCAAGGCTTGCTGCGCCGTGAAATCGCCGTGCACGGCCGCGCCGCCGGCGCCGCGCGCCAGGTCCGCATCGATGGAAATGCGCACGCCGCCGCGGCTGGCAATGGCGATCAGGCTGGCGTTCAGCGGCTGGGCCGGCACGTCGTAGCGCACGGTGGCTGGCGCCATTTGGACCGATGGCGTTTGCGCCAGGACGGCGGGCGCGGCGCAGGAAAGTAACATTACAGCCAGGGGAATCTGGCGCATCAACAATGGTGGCATGCTGGGACTCTATCTTGTGGTGAAGGAAAAGTGGGGCTACACCAGGTATGAGTCGCGGCGCGTCAAAAGTGACAGTGCCGGCGCAAAAATAATTCAGGCCCGCTTCACATCGAGGCCCGTCCACCAGCCGCCGGGACCCTGGCGCAAGGTGACGGGCAGGGTTTCGGCCAGCGCCAGCAAGGTCGCTGCGCTGTCGTCGAGCGAGTAGTTGCCGGACACGCGCAGCGCCGCCGCCTGCGCCGTGATGTCAATGTAGCCGTGGCGGTACGGCCGCAAGGCGGCCACGACTTCGCCCAGCGGCTGGTCGACGGCCACCAGCAAGCCCTGCTCCCACGCCGTCGCCTGCCCTGCCGCCATGCCGGGCAGCATCGTCAGGCGGTCCGCATCGAAACGCGCCGTCTGGCCCTGGCGCAGCACGCGCGCCAGGCCTTTGCCGGCCGGACGCACGTCGAAATCGCCCCGCACGGCCAGCGCCACGGTGGCGTGCGCTTCGCGCCGCAGCATCAGCTCGCCGCCCGGCGCCGTCACCGTGCCGTGCGCGCTGCGCAGCAGGAATGGCGCGTTTGCCGCATGCGCCACCCTGGCCAGCAGCTGGCCCTGGCGCAAGGTGACATGGCGGTGTTCATGGGTGACATCGCTATCGGCCGAGGAACGGGCGTCCAAAGTCAGCACGCTGCCGTCGGCCAGCGTGTAGCGGCCCCGCTTCGCCGTGGCCGTATGCAGGTCCGCGCTCCAGTCCGGCAAGAACGGGCTGCCGCGCAGCAGCCAGGCGCCGCCGAAGGCCGCGCCCGCCAGGCACAGGGCGCCCTGCAGCAACTGCCGCCGCTTGTTGTCATGTTGCGCGGCGCGCGCCAGGGTTTGCCCGACAGTCCCCGCCCCGCCCGCCGCCTGCAGCGGGCCGACGCTGTGCTCGACGGCCAGTCCCAGAGCGCGCCACGCGGCCGCATGGCGCGCATCGGCGGCCAGCCAGCGGGCAAAGGCCTGATGCTGGGCCGCGTCCGCCTCGCCCGAACTGAGCTCGACCAGCCAGCCAATGGCCGCGTCCTGCACCGCAGCGGACATGCTCATGCCGGGTCCGCGGCGGCCAGGCAGCAGCGCAAGCCTTGCGCCATGTACTGGCGCACCATGCTGGCCGACACGCCCAATTGCGCCGCGATCTGCGCATACGTGAGGCCATCGAGCTGGCTCATCAGGAAAGCGCTGCGCGCCTTGGCGGACAAGGTATCGAGCGCGCGCGACAGCCGCTCCAGCGCTTCGAGCAGCACGGCGCGTTCCTCGGGCGACGGCTGGACGGCCTCCGGCAGCAGCGCCAGACTCTCAAGATAAGCCTGCTCGATATCGCGCCGCCGCCACTGCTGCAGCAAGACGCTTTTCGCGACCGTCGTGAGATACGCGCGCGGCTCGCGGATGGCGGACAATCGCCCCGCATGCAGCACGCGCACAAAGGTTTCCGAGGCCACATCTTCCGCTTCCGCCCGGTTACGCAAGCGCAACAGCAAGCGCTGCAGCAGCCAGCCCTGGTGGCCCGAAAACAGGATGGCGGCCAGGGTGGCGTCATTCGAGGGGAAAGGCAAGGCAGACAAGAGCGGATCCGGCGGCTTTAATGATAATGATTCTCATTATATTGCAGGATCTGCGGCATGTCTTCGACTTTCGCTGTTCTTGTCATACACTAAGTAATTCACAATAATTTCCTGAGGATTACTTAGCAACGCTTTCCTGCGCATGCATGCAGGCCAAGGCAATCATGCAGGTGTACGGCCGCGTGGGCAAGGTCATCAGCGACGCGGATAGCATCCTCGCACAAGCGGTTCAGCGCTTGCCTGAAAATAATCAACCAAGCCACGACATTCCCATGAAAACTCCTCGCACTGATAGAAAAACGATTTTTTCAATCGTGACTTTTTTATTGGCCATCGCCACATTCGTGCATGCGCAAGCTGCCGCTCATTCACCGGCAGAAAAGGCAGATGACTACACTGCCAAAATTGACCGTCTGATACGGCAAACAAGCCCAAGACCTTTTAATGGGGTGGTTCTGATCACCCAACATGGAAAAACGAAATACTCGAAAGCCTTCGGCTATTCCGATTTTGAGAATAAGACGCCATTAACGCCAGAAGACAATTTCAGGATCATGTCGAACAGCAAGCAAATGACGGCTGTCCTGGTTTTAAGGGAAGTTGAAAACGGCAAAATAGACTTGCAAAGTCCCGTCCGGCGATACCTGCCTGATTTACCGCAGGCCTGGGCCGACCAAGTGACGGTGCATCAATTGCTCAACTTTTCGGCAGGAATCACTGAGATTGACAAGCCGCTCAGTTTTGCCCCCGGAACGGGTTTTTTGTATGGCGTGACAGCCTATACAATGCTGGGCAATATTTTTGAGAAAACCAGCGGGAAGACGTATATCGAAGCGGCGAATGACTTGTTCAAAGAACTGGGAATGCACAACAGTTTTTGCTATGAGGAAGATAAAAACAATAAGGTCATCAATGGTTATGTCAATGCAAACAATACATTTGAATTGAAGCAGCATCCCGTTCAGGGAAAGGGCTGGGTGGACTTCATTCCGGCCGGGGGAATCGTGTCAAATGCCACAGACCTGGCTATCTGGGATGAAAAACTTCACCAGGGGAAAATCTTGAAGCCGGCAAGCTATAAGCTGATGACGAGTTACGACATATCGAGCCAGCATGTTGCCTTCGGCAGCGAGAAAAATGGCTATGGTTACGGCGTGTATGTCAGCGACAAGACCCCCGTCAAATACATAGGACACTCCGGAAAAGGCTTGGGATTCGCATCGATCAAAGTCTATTTCCCTGAAAAAGATGTCGATGTGATTGTGCTGGAAAACCAGTTCAGCGAAGACAGCGCCCTTCACTACTATTTTGAAATAAAAATACGAGAAATAGTGATGAATAGCAATCTTGTGAAATAGTCTCCCAGCCGGCAAGTCTACGCCGTCAGCTTTTTATCGAACTTGACTATCAGCTTGTCCAAGGTCACCGGATAGTCGCGCACGCGCACGCCGGTGGCGTTGTAGACGGCGTTCGCGATGGCCGCCGCCACGCCGCAGATGCCCAGTTCACCCACGCCCTTGGCTTTCATGGGCGAAGACATCGGGTCTGTTTCATCGAGGAAGATGACGTCCTGGTGCGGAATGTCGGCGTGCACGGGCACTTCGTAGCTGGCCAGGTCATGGTTGACGAAGAAGCCGCGGCGCTGGTCGACCACCAGCTCTTCCATCAGGGCCGCGCCCACGCCCATGGTCATGGCGCCGATCACCTGGCTGCGGGCCGCTTTCGGGTTCAGGATGCGGCCGGCCGCGCACACGGCCAGCATGCGACGCACGCGCACTTCGCCCGTGTCGCTGTCCACGCCCACTTCCACGAAATGGGCGCCGAACGTCGATTGCTGGAATTTTTTATCGAGGTCGCCGTATTCCATATGGTCTTCCGCGACGACGTCGCCATGGTAGGCGGCGGCAGCAAGCGGCACGCTGCGCTCGCCCTGGCTCACTTGCCCATCGGAAAAGCGCGCCTCCTTCTCATCGAAGCCCAGCTTGGCGGCGATGGCCTGGCGCAGGCGCACGCAGGCCGCGTACACGCCGGCCGTGGAACTGTTGCCGCCCCACTGTCCGCCCGAACCGGCCGAGACGGGGAAATCCGAGTCGCCCAGGCGCACGACCACCTTGTTCAAGGTCACGCCCAGCATTTCCGCCGCCGTCTGCGCAATGATGGTGTAACTGCCCGTACCGATGTCCGTCATGTCCGTTTCCACCGTCACGATGCCGTTGCCGTCCAGGCGCACGCGGGCGGCGGACTGCATGACGAGGTTGTTGCGGAAGGCGGCGGCCACGCCCATGCCCACGAGCCAGCGGCCGTCTCGCCGCATGCCGGGCTGGCTTTGCCGTTCTTTCCAGCCGAATTCCACGGCGCCCGTGCGCAGGCAGTCGATCAGGCGGCGCTGGGAAAACGGCCTGCTCGGCTTTTCCGGGTCCACTTTCGTGTCGTTCAGGATGCGGAAGACGATGGGGTCCATTTTCAGCTTGTCCGCCATCTCGTCCATGGCGATTTCCAGCGCCATCATCCCCGGCGCTTCGCCCGGCGCGCGCATGGCGTTGCCTTCCGGCAGGTCGAGCACGGCCAGGCGCATGGCCGTCATGCGGTTGGGCCCCGCATACAGCAGCCGCGTCTGCATCACGGCCGTTTCCGGCTGGCCTCCCTTGAGGTCGCCGGACCACGATTCATGGCCGATGGCCGTGATCTTGCCATCGCGCGTGGCGCCGATGCGCAGGCGCTGGATGGTGGCGGGCCGGTGCGTCGTGTTGTTGATCATCAAGGGCCGCGTCAGGGCGACCTTGACGGGACGCTGCGCCGCGCGTGCACCCAGCGCCGCCAGCAAGGCTTCCGCGCGCACGAACAGCTTGCCGCCGAAACCGCCGCCGATATACGGCGACACGATGCGCACCTTGTCCTTCGCAATGCCAAGCGTGCGGGCCAGGTCGCCGCGGCCCCAGTCCACCATCTGGTTCGCCGTCCACACCGTCACCTTGTCGCCTTCCCACGCGGCAATCGAGGCGTGCGGCTCCATCATGGCGTGCGACTGGTCGGGCGTCGTGTAGGTGGCGTCCAGGCGCACGGGAGCATGGGCAAAGGCGCCGGCGAAGTTGCCCGCACGGCTGTCAGGCTTGCCCTCCTTCGGCTTGGCGGCGCCGCCTTTGGCCTTGGCCAAGTCGAAAGCGCCCTGCTGCTCGACATATTTCACATCGAGCAGCTGCGCGGCCGAGCGGGCTTGCTCGAAGGTTTCCGCCACCACCAGCGCGATGGCCTGGTGGTAATGTTCAATATCCGGCCCACCCAACAACTTTGCCGTGTTCATCTTGCCTTTGCCCAGCTTGCCCGCCGATTCCGCCGTCACCACGGCCAGCACGCCCGGCGCACGCCGCGCGGCGCTGGTGTCGATCGACGCGATGCGCCCCTTGGCAATCGCCGCGCCGACGACATGGCCGTAGGCCGCATGCGGCGCGGCCTTGTTCTGCTCGTACGCGTACGGCGCCGTGCCCGTGGTTTTCAGGGGGCCGTCGATACGGTCCGTGGGACGGCCCACGACTTTCAGCTGGTCGATGGGATTGGTGGTCGCAGGTGTCGTAAATTTCATGGCCCTAGCCTTTCTTTGCTTGTGCTTCAGCCAGCACCGAGGCAATCGTGCGCTGCGCCAGGGTCACCTTAAAGGCGTTGTCGTCAGTCGGCCTGGCGCCGGCCAGCAGGCGTTCGCTGACGGCGGCGGCGCCCTCGGGCATCGCCTGCTCGGCGCCAGAAATTCTCCACGGTTGCGGCGCGACGCCGCCCAAGGCCAGCCTGCCCGTGCCATTGGGCAAGATGATGGCCGCCACGGATACGAGCGCGAACGCGTACGAGGCCCGGTCGCGCACCTTGCGGTAGACATGCGTGCCGCCAACGGGCCGGGGCAAGGTCACGCTGGTGATCAGTTCGCCCGGCTGCAGCACGGTTTCCACGTGCGGCGTGTTGCCCGGCAAACGGTAAAAGTCGGCGATGGGGATGCTGCGCACGGCGCCGTCGGCCCGCACCGTATCGATGGCGGCGTCGAGCACGCGCATGGCCACGGCCATGTCGCTCGGATGCGTGGCGATGCAGGCCTCGCTGCCGCCCACAATCGCGAGCGGCCGGCTGAAGCCGACTATGGCCGAGCAGCCGCTGCCCGGCACGCGCTTGTTGCAGGCCTGGTTCGTGTCATAGAAATACGGGCAGCGCGTGCGCTGCAGCAGGTTGCCGGCCGTCGTCGCCTTGTTGCGCAGCTGCGCCGAAGCGCCGGCCAGCAAGGCGCGCGACAGCACGGCATAGTCGCGCCGCACCGTGGCGTGCGCGGCCAAGGCAGTGTTGCGCACGAGGGCGCCGATGCGCAAGCCGCCGTCGGCCGTGGTCTCCACTTTATCCAATGCAAGGCCATTGACGTCGATCAGATGCGCGGGCGTCTCGATTTCCAGCTTCATCAGGTCGAGCAGATTCGTGCCGCCCGCGATGAAGCGGGCGCCCGGTGTGTTCACGGCGGCGGCCGCCGCTTCGGCCGGCGAGGCGGCCTTCTGGTAGCTGAATACCCTCATGCCGGCCTCCCCGCCACCTCGGTGATCGCTTCGATGATGTTGGAGTAGGCGCCGCAGCGGCAGATGTTGCCGCTCATGCGTTCGCGCAATTCTTCCGGCGTCGCCTGCGGGGCCGCGTTCAAGTCCACGCTGACGTGGCTGGGGATGCCCTGGCGGATTTCGCCCAGCGCGGCGACGGCCGAGCAGATCTGCCCCGGGGTGCAATAGCCGCACTGGTAGCCGTCGTGCGCGATGAAGGCAGCCTGCATCGGATGCAATTTCTCCGGCGTGCCCAGCCCCTCGATGGTGGTGACCTTGGCGCCGTCATGCATCACCGCAAGAGTCAAGCAGGCATTGATGCGCTGGCCGTGGAGCATGACGGTGCAGGCGCCGCACTGGCCGTGGTCGCAGCCCTTCTTGGTGCCCGTCAGCTGCAGATGTTCGCGCAAGGCGTCGAGCAAGGTGGTGCGCGTGTCGAGTTCCAGGCTGTGGCGCTGGCCGTTGACGTCGAGGCTCACTTTCATCAGGACTGGTTGCGTCTGGCCGCTCGTGCTGACGGCCTGCGCCGCCCCCGCCGCTCCTGCCACACCGGGCACGGCCGCGGCCGTGGCCGACAGCGCACCGGCGATCAGCAAGCCGCGCCTGCCGGCATTGATTTGATGGAACTCTGTCATCTCGCGCTTCCTCCTGGCTGTGGACTGGCTGGGTGGGCGCATGCAGGCCCGAAGCACCAGAATGACGACCCGATTCCTACGCGTCTGTACGCGAACGAACGTTCAGGCGCCCCTGTCGACAGGAAGAGCGATGGCATGGCGGGGCAAGCAGCCTTGTCTCGGCGGCAATAAAATACACGGCAAACATGACGGCTTCGTGACATGGCGCAGTGCGCAAATTTCGCCATGCGGGACGTCTGGCGCGGCCGTGATTTCGGCTACACTGGCTGCTACTTTCCCATTCAGACGCCTGATGATCGAAAAGAATCTGCCCGAGCTGGTCATGCTGAAGCGCCTCATCGACGAGGGCGGCAGCCACCTGGAAGTGGCCGCGCCCTGCAGCATCGCCATGGATGGGCGCGAGTTTCCCGTGTACTCGATCGCCATGGGCAATCCCAGCCCCGACGTGCCCGTGCTGGGCTTTTTCGGCGGCATCCACGGTCTCGAACGCATCGGCACGCAAGTGCTGCTATCCTTTTTGGAAAGCCTGATCGCGCGCCTGCGCTGGGACGCCACCTTGCACCAGCAGCTGGAAAGCATGCGCCTCGTGTTCATGCCGCTGGTCAATCCGGGCGGCATGTGGCAAGCGACGCGCTGCAATCCGCAGGGCGTGGACCTGATGCGCAATGCGCCATTGAGCGCGCGCGAAAAAGTGCCGTTCATGCTCGGTGGACAGCGCTACAGCGCCCGCCTGCCCTGGTATCGGGGCGCTGCCGGGGGACCGATGGAGGTGGAAAGCCAGGCCGTGTGCGACCTCGTCGAGCGCGAACTGCTGTCGCGCCAGTTCAGCATCGCCCTCGATTGCCATTCCGGTTTCGGCTTGCGCGACCGCATCTGGTTTCCCCATGCGCATACCAAGGTGCCCATAGCCCACCTGGCCGAGATCGGCGCGCTGGAAGAGCTGTTCAGCCAGAGCTATCCCAATCACAACTATGTGTTCGAGCCGCAAAGCCGGCAATACCGCACCCATGGCGACCTGTGGGACTATCTGTACCTGAACGGCACGAGCTACAGCGGACGCGTGTTCCTGCCGCTGACCCTGGAAATGGGTTCATGGCGCTGGGTCAAGAAAAACCCGCGCCAGCTGTTCAACCGCGTCAGCATCTTCAACCCCACGGCCGCGCACCGCCTGCAGCGCGTGCTGCGGCGCCACCTAGTCTGGTTCGATTTCCTCATGCGCGCCGCCAGCAGCCACGGCCGCTGGATGCCGGAAGGCTTGCTGCGCAAGGCGCAGCGCCGGCGCGCCCTGGCGCAATGGTATGAATCATGAGCGGCGCGCACACCTGGGTCCTGCTGCGCGGCCTGATGCGCGAACAGCGCCACTGGGGCAGTTTTCCCGCCACCCTGGCGCGCGCCCTACCCGGCGCCCACATCGTCACGCCCAACCTGCCCGGCAACGGCACGCGCCACGCGCAGGACAGCGCCACCCGCGTGGCCGCCATGGTGGAAGACTGCCGCCAGCAATTGCAGGCGCGCGGCATCCCGGCGCCGTACCACTTGCTGGCCCTGTCGCTGGGCGGCATGGTGGCCGTCGAATGGGCTCACCGCTACCCGCAGGAAATCGCCCGCTGCGTACTGATCAACACCAGCATGCGGCCGTTCAATCCGTTTTACCGGCGCTTGCGCTGGCAAAACTATGGCGCCCTGCTGCGACAATTGATCTTTGGCGACCCGCGCAGCCAGGAAAGTCTGATCCTGCGTCTGACCAGCCAGCGGCATGCTGGCGGCAACCCCACCCTGCTGGCCGAGTGGCTCAGCTACCAGCAGCAATTCCCGGTCAGCCGGCGCAACGCGCTGCGCCAGTTGCTGTCGGCCGCCCGCTACCGCGCCCCGGCAATCCGCCCGGCCATGCCCGTGCTGGTGATGGCCGGCGCGCTGGACCGATTGGTCGACCACCGCTGCTCGCAGCGCCTGGCCCGCGCCTGGCAGGCGGACTGTTTGATCCACGGCGGCGCGGGCCACGACTTGCCGCTCGACGAGGGGACCTGGGTGGCGCAGTCGGTGGCGAGGTGGCTGGGCGTGGCAGCGACAGACGATAACAAGATAAACACGGCACAATCATCATGCAGATAAGCAACCTTACAGAGCAATTGACAGCGCTGGTGGAAGCCGGCGTACGCGAACATATTTTTCCAGGCGCGGCCTGGGCCGTGGGCACCCTGGACCACCACGTTACGAGCGCGGCCGGACGGCTCACGCCCGAACCTTCCAGCGCCGCCATGCAGGTCGACACATTGTTCGACATCGCGTCGCTGACGAAGATCATCAGCGTGTGGTCGCTGGTCGGCCAGCTGGTGAAGCAGAAACGCCTGGGGCTGGACAGCCGGCTCGCCGACGTCTTGCCCGGCACGGCAAGCTACGCGCTGGCGCCGATCACGGTTTTCCAGCTGCTCACCCACACTGCCGGCCTGCCGCTGCGCGCCCGCTTGCGCGCCAGCTATGGCGAGGTGTACGACGATATCGTGCGCGGCGTGCTGCGCGAGCCGCTGGAAGGCATACCAGGCCAGGCCGTGGAATACACGGACCGCGCGGCCCTGATCCTCGGCCTGGTCATCGAGCGGCTGCTGGGCATGCCGCTGGACGTGGCCCTTGCCGAACATGTGCTGCAGCCGCTGGGCATGACCGCCACGGGCTACGGTCCCGTGGCGCCACGGCACGGCCAGCTGATCGCGCCGACCGAATTCTGCGAGCAGGCGGGCGCCCACCTGTGTGGCGTCGTGCATGATTTTTCAACCCGGCTGCTGGGCGGCGTGTGCGGCATTGCCGGCCTGTTTTCCAATGTGCCGGACCTGGAGCGCTTCCTGCGGGCGATGCTGACTCCGCATGGCGATGTGTTTGACGCCGCCTGGGTGAGGGAATCGCTGAGGGTACAGACGGGCGAGCTGCAGCCCTCGCGCGGCCTGTTCTGGCATCCGGCGGCAGGCACCGGGCCGCAAGACGACGTCTGGTGCCACCTGGGCTTCACGGGCACGGCCATGTGGCTCAGCCCCCGGCGCGGCCGCTATGCCGTGCTGCTGACGAACAAACTGTATTACACGCGCGAGTTCGACAGGATCAATGCGCTGCGCCGCGACTTCATGCGCTGCGCATTCGATCTCTGATTTTTACAACCGCAGGCTGACGATAATCGCCAGCAGCAGCGCGCCAGCCGCCGCCAATAACGCACTGTTGAAACTGTGCGACTGCGCATACAGGCTGCCGGCCAGCACGGGGCCGATGATCTGGCCGATGCCATACACCACCGTCATGAAGGCCATCATGTTGGTGCCCGCCTTGACGGCGGCCCGCTGCGCGGCCGGCATGGCGATGGTCACCGTGCCGACAAACGTGCCGCCGACGAGGATGGCGCTGAGCAGATAGCCGGCGGCCGAGGGCGCCAGCACGGGCAAGGCCACGCCTAGCGCCTGCAGCAGCAAATTGAGCCTCAATGCCTGGCGCGTGCCAAGTCGCTCGTGCAGTCGGTGCCACAGGAAGCACGACGGCGCCGCCCCGAGGCCGAACACGGCCCACACGTGGGCGGAGTTCAGCCCGGGCAAGGCCGCGCCGACCAGCACGGGCAAATACGTGGCCGTGACGATATAACCAAATCCCGCCAGCCCGTAGATCAGCACGAGCGGCCACGGCGCGACGGGCGCCAGGGACGATGCGGCGGCTTGCGCCGGTGCGGCCAGGGTTGCCTGGCCGCTGGCGGCAATGGCTGGCGCGGCCGCCAGCCCCGCCAGCACGGTGACGCCGGCCAGCAGCAGCCACATGCCGGCGCTGCGCCAGCCCAGGTGCGACGCCAGCACCAGCAATTCGGCCGACACGGCGATGCCGGCGCCCACGCCCGCATACAGCAGCGGCGCGCCGCGACCATGGCCGCGCTGCACCAGCAGCCATAACGACGCGGCCACCATGGCCAGGGCGCTGAAGACGCCGGCCACGCCACGCACCGTCACGATGAGCCAGACGGGCATAGTCAAGGCCAGCACGCCCAGGCACAGCGCCGTGCCGGCCACCGACCACAGGCACAGCCGGTGCGCGCTGTGGGCACGCGCGCGCATGGCCAGGACGGCGCCCAGCAAATAGCCGGCATAGTTGGCCGAGGCGGCCAGGCTGCCGTCGCGCAAGCTCAAGACGCCTTCCTCGACCATGTGCGGATAGATGGCCGTGAAAGCAAAGCGGCCAAAGCCCATGCCGATGGCGAGGATGACGGCCGCGGCGATGGCCGCGCGCAGCCTGGCCGCCGCGCTCATGCCGCCGCCTCGCCCACTTGCGCCAGCAAATGCTGGAAGGCGGGCACGTCGAATCCCGCGCGCCACACCAGCACGGTGTCAATTGCCCCTGCGGGCAGGGTTGTCAAGGTGGCCGGCGCGTCCGACAGCGCCAGCACGCTGGCCGGCAGCAAGGTCACGCAAGCGCCGGCCGCCACGCAGGCGATCATCGTGTGATATGAGCTCATTTCCTGCACCTGCCATTGCGTGCTGCCCGCCACGCCCAGCATTTCCTCCGCGATGCCGCGGTAGGTGCAGCCCTGCGGGAAGGCCGCCAGCGAGCGCGTGCGCACGTCCGAGGCGCGGCGCGCCTGCGCTTCGCTGGCTGGCAGCAGCAAGCACAACTCTTCTCGCCACACGGCCGTCGATGCGAGGCCCAGCTCTTCCAGGGCGGCGGCGCCGCCGAACGCTGGCGGCAAGGCCACGAAGGCGCAGTCAAGCAAGCCCGTGCGCACTTGCTCGATCAGGGGACGCGACGGCCCCGTGCTCAGCGCCAGGCGCGTCGCCGGATAGCGGCCGTGGTACGCGGCCAGCAGCGCCGGCAAGCGGCTGGCCGCCGTGCTTTCCATGCTGCCGACGCGCAAGGTGCCGCCCTCGCGCCCGCCCGTGACGACGTGCCGCGCTTCCTCCGCCAGCGCCAGCAAACGCTGCGCATACTCGAGAAAACGCTCGCCGGCCGCCGTCAGGGCCATGCGTTTATTCGTGCGCACGAACAGTTCCGCGCCGATATCGGCTTCCAGCTGCTGGATGCGCGTGGTGACGCTGGATGGCGCGCGGCCCAGCCTGGCCGCAGCCTGGGTCACGCTCAGCTCACTGGCGACGGAGCAAAAAATCCGCAATGATTCGGTATCCATCGTATTCTTTATATGAAAATGATTGTGATATTATATTCTCCAAATACGAATACTGTACAGCCGCCTTAACTTCGTGAAGGAAACACCATGAGTTCAATCCAGCGCTTCCTCGGCCGCCTCGGCTTGCAGTTGCCGATCATCCAGGCGCCGATGGCAGGCATCTCCACGCCGCGCATGGCCGCCGCCGTCTCGAACGCGGGCGGCCTCGGCTCGCTGGCCATCGGCTCGGGCACCGTGGCGCAGGCCCGCCAGATGATCGCCGACACGCGCGCGCTGACGCACCGTCCCTTCAATGTGAATGTGTTTTGCCATGCGCCGGCGGTCAGGGATGCGCGGCGCGAAGCGGCCTGGCTGGCCCATCTGGCGCCTCTGTTTGCGGAGCTGGGCGCGGCCGTGCCCGTGGCGCTCGAGGAAATCTACGAAACGTTCATCGGCAATGAGGCGGCATTCGACCTGTTGCTGGAACAGCGCCCCGCCGTCGTCAGCTTTCATTTCGGCTTGCCGACGCAGCAGCAGATTGCCGCCCTGCGCCAGGCCGGCATCTACACGCTGGCCACGGCCACGAATCTGCGCGAAGCGGCCCTGATCGAACAGGCGGGCGTCGACGCCATCGTGGCGCAAGGCGTGGAAGCGGGCGGCCATCGCGGCGTTTTCGACCCGCATGCGCCGGACGAGCGCCACAGCACAAGCGTGCTGCTGCGCCTGCTGGCAGGACGCACCGCCCTGCCCCTCATCGCCGCCGGCGGCATCATGGATGGTGCCGGCATCCGCGCCGCGCTGGACCTGGGCGCCGCGGCCGCCCAGCTGGGCACGGCGTTCCTGCTATGCCCGGAATCGTCGGCCAATGCAGGCTACCGGGCCAACCTGAAAAGCGAACGGGCGGCGTCCACCCGCCTGACCAGCGTACTTTCGGGCCGCCTGGCGCGCGGCATGGTAAACCGTCTAATTGAATACGGCGAAGCGCCAGGCAGCCCGCCGCCAGCCGACTATCCCGTCGCCTACGATGCCGCCAAACAATTGAACGGGCTGGCCAGCCAGCACGGCAACAGCGAATTTGCCGCACAGTGGGCCGGCCAGGGCGCGCCGCTGGCGCGGGAAATGGGGGCGGAGGAACTGGTGTTGACACTGGCGAGGGAAATGGCGGCTTGATGCCAGGATGCTTCTGGAGAAAAGGAAGTGGCTCCTGACAGTTAAACCACGGCAGCGCTGAGCGACTCGGGCCGCCGCGCAAGCAGCTGAGACAGCCGTTGAAGACCCGCCTGCAAGCGTCCACGGTCCTTGATGCTGCCCAGGGAGATCCGGATGGCATTCACGGAGTCGCCGCCAGTGGCGAATGCCTCCGCCGGCGTGACGGCGATGCCGTAGCTGGCGGCTGCACGCGCAAGCTGCGAAGAGTGCCAATACGCCGGCAACTCGATCCATACATGCAGACCGTCTCCCGCGCCGCTGTAGCGCCCCGCCAGAATATCGCGGGCCATCCGGTGGCGCAGGCGCGCCTCCTTGCGTACGCCTTCCAGCAATCCGTCAGCCGAACCGTCGAGTATCCACTGCGTGGCCAGTGCCGCCGTCAGAGGCGCGACCATCAGCGCAAATGACCTGAGCGCGACCAGGAAACGCTCGCGTTCCTCCGGATCGCGTATCAGCACGAAGGCGACACGCAAGCCGGGTGTCAGGCATTTCGACAGGGTGGAGATGTAGAGCACCTGTTCCGGGGCAAACGTGGCGACAGGCGGTGGCGGAGCATCGGCAAGCAGCCAGTAGGGATCGTCCTCGACGATGCGTACGTCGCAGCGCTGCGCGATGCTGGCAAGCTCCTTGCGCCGGCGTTCCGGCATGGTGATGGCAGTCGGATTCTGCAATGTCGGATTGAGGTAGATCAGCCGGGGCTTGTGCTGGCGGCACGCCTCCTCAAGCATCTCGGGCACCATCCCGTGCTTGTCCGCTTGCACCGCAATGATGTGCCGGCCGAATTGGGCCGCTGCGGCCCGCAAGCCGGGATAACTGGTTGGCTCTGCCAGGATGACGTCGCCAGGCTCCGTCAGCGCCAGGATCAATGCGGCGATCGCCGCTTGCGCACCGGGACAGACAACGACCTGCCGCGCATCCAGATGGCCAAACATCGGCGCCAGCCATGTGGCGCCAGCCTTGCGGTCGGAGTCGCTTCCCCCGCCCAGGTGGTAGGTCATCAGCAATTCATTATCTGCCCGCATCAGTACTTGAGACAAACCTTGTTTCAACATGTCGTCGAAGTCCACGCCAGCGGGCGGTGGCGGGGTATTCATGGAGAGGTCGAGGATGGCGGTCAATTCGACCTTCGGCGCCGCGACATACGTGCCGCGAGCACCGCGGCCTTCCAGCAAGTTGCGGCGCCTCGCTTCGTCGTAAGCGCGCGTGATCGTCGTCAGGTCGACTTCCAGCTGTGCTGCCAGGTGGCGCTGCGGTGGCAGACGGTCGCCCGGTCTCAACGATCCGTCTGCCACCGCCGCCTGCAATGCATCGGCAATCTGCAAAAAACGTGGCCCTCCGTGCACGGCCAAGCGCGGCAACCAGAGTGGCAAATGTTCATCTTGTATGGTTTTCAACTGGGACATTTTGTCTCAATGTATGGAGATTGTTTTAATGTAGTATGCATCAGAACGTGCAGCAACACCATCCTTGCATGGCGGTCGCTGACGTTTTCTCCTCGCTCCTCCGCATTCGGCACATCACTGCGCCCGATGCCCTTGTTATTTCATGGCTAGCTATAATGAAAGAGTCAAACAGGATGCCTGGGGGATAATTGAAAAAAAGGTTGGGACAGCAACTGCTGAAGCAGTGTTTTGAGGGAGTGCCCCTCGCGATAGGTAGTGTCAAGTAATAGACTGGAAATACTCAAATGATGGATTGGACCCCTATAGTCTTCGTTACATTCAAGGCTCTCGTGCTCGGCACGGGCATGTTCTTCGCCATCAAGTGGCATTACGACCAAGGGAAGAAGGACAAGGACAAGGCGAAGCAGAATCGCGCCGTGCTGCGCGCGAGCGGCAAGGTGGTCGCAGGCTTCGTGCTATTGCTCATGGGCCTGGGACTCGTCACCTTCTTCATTGTCAGGATGGTCGGTTTGGACATGACCCTCCCATGACGGTCAAGAATAACCGGCCGGTGCGTTGCCGGCCATTCGCGGCAGAAACGAGGCCAAGATCCGGCAAATCGTCTGCACGGAATGGTTGAAATCCGAAGACACGACATCAATCGGGCATGCTCATTGTCTTTGTTGCATTCCGCATCCAGCCGTTGATGTGCAGCGAAAACTGCACCGTATAGTATGTCAGTTTCGGCTTTGCTCAATGATCCAGGAGATACATTTGATGAAAATACTCAGCTTGGCGGGATTGGCGTTATTGGCAGGTGGTCTTTTCGGATGCGCCGGCATTCCCACGGCGCCTGTCACTTGTGCGGCGCCGGGAGGTTCCTGCTACGCCGGGCCGGGAGGGCCTTTGTACGCGGGGCCTGGCGGTGCCATGTATGCAGGCCCCGGAGGCCCCCGCTACGCAGGCCCCGGCGGCGCGTGTTATGCCGGCCCGGGAGGGGCCTGCAATGTCACGCCGGGCGGCGTCGGCACATGCCCCGCGATCTGCGCCGCACCGGGCTCGGATCCGATCCTGTAGTGTTCAAGGCCCTGCGGGATTCCCTCAGGACGTTTTCTGCGGCAACTGTTCGGCAAGTCCGATGAGGATTCCTTCGGGACCACGGATATAGCAGAGCCGATACATGTTTTCGTACCGGACGACTTCGCCGACCAGCTTCGCGCCGCGTTTGACGAGCCGGACGAGCGTATCGTCGATATCCTCGACGGTAAACATGACACGCAGGTAACCGAAAGCGTTCACCGGGGCGTTGCGGTGATCGGCGACCACGGGCGGCGCGAGGAAACGCGATAACTCGAGACGGCTGTGACCGTCCGGCGTCCGCAGCATGGCTATCTCCACGCGCATGCCGTGCAGACCGGTGACACCATCTGCCCAGTCTCCTTCAATTGGGGCGCGTCCTTCGAGAACGAGTCCAAGTTCGGTGAAGAACGCAATGGCGGCATCGAGGTCTGCTACCACGATGCCGACGTTGTCCATGCGCTTGACTGTCATGTTGCCTCCCGGGTGTTTAATGTAGGGATAAGGAGCGCCCGGCTACGGCAACCGGTGCCGGAAAGTCGGTTCGATATTACGCGCATGCAGCCAGCGCACGATGTCTTCCAGGCTGGCGTCCTGCAGCAGCAAGCCCGGCTGCGCCGGTGACTGGGACACTAGCGTTGGCAATGGAGCGGCGACGGGAGCGGGTACGGCCTCAAGCAACCCCGCATGCCCCTGCAGCTTGGCCAGCGCCTGCGCGAATTGTCCCGGGTTGATGCTGCGCAAGCTTTCCAGGAAGCCCAGCTGGGCGGCTGGCGGCGGCGGCATGTCCAGGCCAGGCTCGTCGACGAAGGCGGCGCCCATGCTGGGGTGGATGAAGGCGGCCCACTTGCCCGACGGCTGCAAGGCGGGCGGCAGCGCCGCCTGCTCCACGTCGGCGGGCGGCGCTGCGGCGAGGATGTCCGTCGAGGCGGGTAAAAAGGTGGAACGCAGCAGCTGCACGAACTGGCGCGCCTGGGCGACGGGCACGGGCGTGGCCAGCGACAGCCACAGCTGGAACGCCGTGCCCGAAATGCTGACGGCGGGCGCCGGCAAGTCCAGCTCGTGCTGCACGGCATTGGCGATCGCGCACAGCGCGCTCCAGTGCGCTTCTCCGCCGCCCTTGCCGCCAAATTCCAGCACCAGCGCACGCGTCAGACCGCTCCCGGTCACGAGTTGCACGGCCACCGTCTGCTCACCCGACAGATGGCGCGCCAGCACGGCCGGCGTCAGTGGCTGCGCGCCGCCGTCTGCGTCGACGTATTGCTGCTGTTCCTCGAACAGGTACAGGCGGGTGAGTTCGGAAATCAGTTTGTGCATGAGCGGCCTCGTAATGACATTGGCAAAACTTGCCAACATGCCCGGATTATAGCCTCCTGGCTATTCGCGCACCGGCAACCCGGCCGCCTGCCGCGCCCGCCCGGCGCCAAACACCAGCCAGCTGGCCACGGCGAACAGGCAGGCGGCCACGCCGCCATACAGCATCACGGCGCCAAATCCCTGAACCAATGCAAGCTTGGCCACGCCGGCCGGCAGCGCGCCGGCGACCTTGCCTGCCGATAAATCCTCGGCCATGGCGCGCAAGGTGGCCGCGTCCAGTCCGCCGGGAAGATGCGGCCGCAAGGCGGACCGGATGGCGTCGACGAGGATAAAGCCCATCAGCGCGATATTGATGGACAGGCTGATCATGCGCGCGCTGATGTCGATGCTGGACGCCATGCCGGCCCGTTCGCCGGGCACGGCGCCCGTCGTCGTGTTGGTGACGGGCGTGTTGGTCAAGCCCAGACCCGTGCCCGCCAGCAGACAGCCGGGCAGGATCGTCAGCCAGCTGGCGGCGTCCGCCTGGCTGCCCCACAGCATCAGCAGAAAGCCCGCGCCGATGGCCAGCAAGCCGGCGGGGATCACCGCATCGGCCCGGTAGCGCAGCGCCAGCCGCTCGGCCAGCGGCGGCACGAGCAAGGTGGGCAAGGTATAGGCCAGCAAGGTCAGGCCCGTGCCCAAACTGTCGTAGCCGAGGCCATGCTGCACATACAGGGGCAGATAAATCATGAGCGGCCAAAAACTGCAGTTCATGCCCGCCGAACCGAGCAAGGCGCCCGAGAAGCGGCGGATGCGAAAGACGGAAAAATCGACCATCGGTTCGGCCTGGCGCTGTTCGATGACGGCAAACGCGGCAAAACCAGCCAGCGCCATGGCCAGGCTGGCCAGCGTGCGCGGGTCCGCAAAACCCAGCGCCGGTCCCTGCGTGATGCACCAGGCAAGGCTGAACACGGCCAGCGACAGGGTGGCGATGCCGGCCACGTCCAGCTTGCGCCGCTGCGGATCGCGCGATTCGCTCACGCCCGGCGCCACCAGCAGCAGTGCCGCCAGCGCCAGCGGCCCGTGCACGAGAAATACCCACTGCCAGCTTGACAGCGCGACGATGGCCGCGCCGATGATGGGTCCGAAGCCCAGGCCCAGGCCAAACACGATGCCCCAGGCGCCAAACGCCCGGCCCCGCGCGGCGCCGGCCGGGAACTGCCCCGACAGCACGGCCACCTGGCAAATCAGCATGGCGCCGCCGGCCATGCCCTGTACCGCACGCGCCACGATCAGCACGCCCGTGCTGCCGGCCCAGCCGCATGCCAGCGAACTGACACCGAACAGTGCCAGGCTGGCGAGCAGCAAGCGCTTGCGGCCATAGCGGTCGGCCAGGGTGCCCGTGGCCATCAGCACGGTGGTGCAAGCCAGCGTGTAGGCGTTCATGATCCATTGCAAGTCCTTGAAGTCGCCATGCAGCACGGTTTCCAGGGTGGGCAGGATCACGGGGACGCTGGAAATTTCCAGGCCAAACATCAGCGAGGCCAGGCAGACGGCGGCCAGGGTGAGTGCGTTTTGTTGCGAAGTAGTCGGTAGCATCGAAGCCTTGCTTTCGGTAGTCATGGAGGGACGCGTAGTGCCGCAGCACTGCAAGCGACCATTCTAGAAAACCTCGACTCATGAGGGAAATGATAAAATTTTGTACAATTCATTCATTTTCATCATGAATCACGGGAGCGCCATGGACTTCGATACCGCCCTGCTGCGCGCCTTTGTGGCGGTACAGGACACGGGCGGCTTTACGCGTGCCGCCGAACGGCTGCACCTGAGCCAGTCCGCCATCAGCCACCAGATCCGCCGCCTGGAAGAGCAAGCGGGCACCGCGCTGCTGCTGCGCACGACGCGCAGCCTGCGCCTGACGGAAGACGGCGAGGATTTCCTGCGCCATGCGCGGCAAATCCTGACGGCCCAGGATGCCCTGTCGCGGCGCTTCCAGCGTTCCTCGATTGCCGGCGCCGTGCGCTTTGGCGTGCCGGAAAATTTCATGGGCGCGCGTTTGCCCGCCCTGCTGGCACAGTTCGCGCACCTGTTTCCTGCCGTGCGCCTGGATGTCACGGTGGGCACCTATCTTGACTTGCAAAAACTGGTCGCCGCCGATGCGCTGGACCTGGCCGTTGTCATGACCCTGGCCGATGGCCAGGATGAGGCGGCCGTGCTGCGCCGCACGCGCTTCGTCTGGGCCGCGGCGCACGACTTCCGGCACGATGGCGCGCTGCCGCTGCCGCTGGCGTTTTCACCCGCGCCCTGCATGCACCGGCAAGTGGGCGTCGACGCCCTCGATGGCGCCGGAATCGACTGGCGCGTGGCGTTCACCTCGCCCAGCCAGCAGGGCTTGCGCGCCGCCGTGCTGGCTGGCTTGGCGATCACGGCCCTGCCGCAAGGCGACCTGGAAGCGGGCATGGTGGTCATCGATGGCCAGCATGGTTTGCCCGCCCTGCCCGCGGCCCGGTTCCAGCTCGTCTGGCGCGCCGCCAGCAGTACGGCGGCGGCCGAAGCGTTCGGACAATTGCTGCGCGAGTGGTCAGCCGCCGCGGCGGCATGAAGTTGCAAAAAAGTGTAGCCTTCGCAGGTATACATTTTCAAGCCAAAGGCAATCCTCTTCCATGACATCCCGTACTTTTCTCGTCACCGGCGCGACACGCGGTATCGGCTATGCCATCAGCACCTTGCTGCATCAGCAAGGCCATCGGGTCATCGGCATCGCCCGGCACATTGAAGGCGTGGACTTTCCCGGCACCTTGGTGGCCTGCGATCTTGGCGACCTGGCGCAGACGGCGCAGGTTCTCAAGACGCTTGAACAAGAGTTTGACATCGATGGCATCGTGAACAATGCAGGCATTGCCTCGCCCCAGCCGCTGGGGCAAATCGACTTTGCCACCTTGCAGAACGTCTTCGACCTGAACGTGCGCGCCGCCATCCAGGTAACGCAGCAGTTCGTGGCGGCGATGAAGCAGCGCCGCTATGGCCGGATCGTGAATATCTGCAGCCGGGCCATCCACGGCAACGTGAACCGCACGGCCTATTCCGCCGCCAAAAGCGCCCTGGTCGGCTGCACGAAAACCTGGGCCCTGGAGTTGGCCGAACACGGCGTGACGGTCAATGCGGTCGCGCCAGGCCCCGTGGAAACGGAACTGTTCCGCAAGACCCGCCCCGTCGGCAGCGAGATGGAACGCCAGGTGCTTGCAACGATACCGATGCGGCGCCTGGGACAGCCCGATGAAATTGCCGCCGCCGTCGGCTTCCTGCTGTCGGAACAAGCCAGTTACGTGACAGGCCAGGTGCTGGCGGTCGATGGTGGAGGCAGCTTGGGCGGGCGCGCCTGAGCGGCCGTTAAAAAAACCGGGGCCGGCACCACGGCGGCGGCAGACTGCCCGGCGCCGGCGGCCATTTGAGCCAGCGCAAGTCTCCTCCGAGCGTGAACGGCGAATTGTACGAACACGCATTTACCCGCCGCCTGCGCAGGACTATA
Organism: Janthinobacterium sp. Ant5-2-1; assembly: GCF_001445815.1. NCBI lineage: Bacteria > Pseudomonadati > Pseudomonadota > Betaproteobacteria > Burkholderiales > Oxalobacteraceae > Janthinobacterium > Janthinobacterium sp. Ant5-2-1. Next base: position 63,466 of record NZ_LNCE01000045.1, read on the forward strand.
GTGGCGTCTTCCCAATCTGTTCAAGGATAGGATCGCCATGAAACTCTTTTACTCGCCGGGCGCCTGCTCGCTGGCGCCGCACATCATCCTGCGCGAAACGGGCACGCCGTTCACCCTGGTCAAGGTCGACCTGGGCCAGCACAAGACGCCGGAAGGCGGCAATTACTATGAACTGAACCCGAAAGGCCTGGTGCCGCTGCTGGCGCTCGACGATGGCAGGACCTTGAGCGAAGGCCCCGTCATCGCCCAGTACATCGCCGAGCATGCCGGCAAGCACGACCTGCTGCCGCCCGTGGGCAACTTTGCCCGCTACAAGGTGATGGAATGGCAGAATTACATCACGTCCGAGCTGCACAAATCGTACAGCCCCCTGTTCGATTCCCGCATCGACGCCGCAACCAAGGCCCTGTTCATCGAGGAACTGGGCAAGAAATATGCGTGGATCAACAGCCGCCTGGAAGGCCAGGCCTACCTGACCGGCGACACGATGACCGTGGCCGATCCCTACCTGTTCGCCGTGACGGGCTGGGCGCCGCAGCTGGGCGTGGACCTGTCGCAACTGGCCAATGTGCAGGCATTCCTGGGCCGCATGACCGAGCGCGACAGCGTCAAGGCTGCTTGGGAAGCGGAAGGACTGGCCAAGGCCGCCTGAACGCCGTTGCATGGGGTTTCCCCGGGCTGGCGGCGCACGACAGTCCCGTGCTAAGATCGTGGCGTCGAAAAAGGTGGACCGGCGTGGTGAGCCCCGGTCAGCCGTCCGCCTGTGGACGGTCATATTCCAGCCCTGGGGGCCGCGGACCACGACGAAAAGCGGACGTGCGCCGTTTTTTCGTCGGCGTGCGTTCCGTCACCCTGCTGCCTGAACGGCGTTCCGCCTGCCGCGAAAATTCACCACGTCCTTGACCGAGTGTGCTCTGCACAACCTCCAGGACGACATCATGAACCCAGCTTCAATCCACACCCCTGTACTCATCATCGGCGGCAGCCTCGTCGGGCTTTCAGCCTCGCTCTTCCTCGCATGGCGGGGCGTGCCGCATATCCTCGTTGAAAAACACCACGGCAGCGCCGCGCATCCCCGCGCCACGGGCTTTACGGAACACACGCTGGAATTTTTCCGCGCCGCCGGCATCGCCGAACGCATCCCCCAGGTGCCGCCCGGCGCCAGCGTGCGCCGCGCCCGCGTGGAAAGCCTGGCGGGTCAGCACTACGAGGAATTGCCGTGGACGCCAGGCCAGCCGGAAGAGCGCGACGGCAAGGCCTCGCCCACGACCGGTGCCGCCATCGCCCAGGACTTGCTGGAGCCGATCCTGCGCGAGGCCGCCCGCGCGCGCGGCGCGGACCTGCGCACGGGCGTGGGACTGCTGTCCGTGCAGCAGGATGCGCAGTGCGTCACGGCGCAGCTGCGCCAGCGCGATACGGGCGCATGCTATGCCGTCACGGCCGATTACCTGATCGCCGCCGATGGCGCGGCCAGCCCCATCCGCGAACAGCTGGGCATCGCGCGCCAGGGCGCAGGTCCCCTGCGCGTGCTGCGCAGCGTGCTGTTCCGCTGCGCGGAGGCAGACGCCTTTCTGGAACGGGGCATCCGCCAGTTCGACATCGACCAGCCAGGCTTCAAGGGCTTCCTGGGCACGTATTCCGATGGGCGCTGGTTCCTCATGTTTGAAGAGCAAAGCGATAGCACTGACGAGCAATTGCGGGCGCTGGTCCGCCAGGCCCTGGGCAAGGACATGGCGTTCGAGCTGATCACCACGGGGCGCTGGGAGCTGGCAGGCCTGATCGCGGACAGGTTCAGCGAGGGGCGCATTTTCCTGGCCGGCGATTCTGCCCATCAATTGCCGCCCACGCGCGGCGGCTATGGCGCCAACACGGGCATCGACGACGTCTACAACCTGGCATGGAAGCTGCAAAGGGTCCTGCGGCGGCAATCGCGCCCCGCCCTGCTCGACACCTACACGGACGAGCGCCGGCCCATCGCCTGGCTGCGGCACCAGCAAACCTTCGCCCGGCCGGACTATGCGAAATGGGTCGGCGATGGCTACCAGGACGCGCCACTGTATGGCAACCTGGCGATGGAACTGGGCCAGCTGACGCGCTCTGGCGCCATCCTCGGCGCGGACGCGGCACTGCCGCCGGCCGCCCATCCGCGCGACTGGGCCGGCCAGCCAGGCACGCGCGCGCCCCACGTATGGGTCCGGCATCGCGGCAACAGCATCTCCAGCATCGACCTGTTGACCGAGGATTTCGTGCTGCTGACAGCCGATCCGCGCTGGTCCGCTGCCGCCGCGCACCTATCGTTGAAGACCTTGCTGGCCGGCGCCGACGTGGTTTTCCCCGCCGATCAGGCCTTCGGCGACACCTTCGGCACAGGCGATGACGGCGCCGTGATCGTCCGGCCGGACGGCATCATCGCGTGGCGCTCGGCGCCGTCTGCGGCGCCGGACGCCACGCTGCTGCGCGCGGTGATGGAAAAAATCGCCTTGCCGCACGGCTGACGG
>NZ_LNCE01000046.1:0-88950 GCF_001445815.1 Janthinobacterium sp. Ant5-2-1
GCTATATTTTCCAGCAAATAATCAATTGATGCAAAATGTTGACTCCTGCATGGGATTTTTATTGACTTTGTTTTTATGGCTCTTATTCACCGGACCATTGATGAGAAAAATAAAAACAATACGGAAAAAGAAAAATCTCAACCCGCAGACAAAAATATGCAGCTTGCCCCAGGCATAAACGGAAAAGATTACAAGTGAAAAAGAAAATATTAATACTAGTCGATTGGTACTTGCCTGGCTATAAGGGGGGCGGGCAAATCAAGGCCGTCGAATACATAGTCGAGAATCTCAAGGAATACTTCGATTTTTATATCTTGTGTCGCGACCATGATGCAGATGGAACAAGCTATCCAGGCATTGCGACGAACACTTGGATTATGCGTGATGGCATCTGGATAAAGTACATGTCTGCCACACAGCAACCTTACCGTGCCAGTATCACGGCTGAAGTGGCGTTGCCACAGTGGGATGCCATTTACGCCAATAGTTTCTTCAGCACCTATTTTTCGATCATCCCTTTGCTGGCGCGGCGTTTCTCGGCAAGTTCGAAACGGCCATTTATTCTGGCACCTCGAGGTGAGTTCTCACCTGGCGCCTTCAATCTGAAACGCTGGAAAAAAAGGGCATTTGTCGGCTTGGCAAAGCTGCTGGGCCTGCACAAGAACGTGCTGTGGCATGCGTCAACAGAGCTGGAGCAGGCGGACATACTGAAACAATTTTCGCAAGCGCGTGTACACATCGCTCGCGAATTGCTTCCCCCTGCGGTACAGTCTCAAATTACCCCGTTGGAAAAAGAACCAGGCCAATTACGCCTTATCTTCTTATCGCGTATTTCCAGCAAGAAGGGGCTCGATATTGCGCTGCGGACGCTGTCCAACCTCGACCATGGGCAGGTCACGCTGGATATATATGGCCCCATCGAAGATGCACGCCATTGGAGCGAATGCGGCGCATTGATTGCCAGCATGCCTTCCAATATCACCGTCAAGTACTGCGGTGAACTTCCGCATGCGCGCATCAAGGAGGTCATTCCCGCCTATCATTTTCTGTTTTTCCCCACACTGGGAGAAAATTTTGGCTATGTCATCATAGAAAGTCTCTTGGCAGGGCGGCCTGTATTAATCAGTGACCAGACCCCATGGCGCGAGCTGCAGCAAAAACAGATCGGGTTCGACATTCCACTTGCGCGGCCAGACTTGTTCGTGCAAACCCTGCAAACTCTGATCGGACTGAACCAGGCCGGTTTTGACGCTTACCAAGCAAGTGTCAGCGCTTATGCCAGCGCCTATGTCGCCTCGCAAAGCATGCTGGTTAACGACAGCTTTGCGCTATTTTCTCGGGGCCAGTCACCTGAGTGAAGAGCTAATAATGAAAGCAACAATTTGAATATCCTGATCGTCAGCCAGTATTTCTGGCCCGAGAATTTCCGCATCAATGATCTGGTGCGCGCCTTGCTAGGCCATGGCCAGAAAGTCGACGTGTTGACCGGACAGCCTAACTATCCCACGGGCAAGACTTTTGATGGTTACCGCGCCAATGGATTCTCCATGCAGGATTGGGAGGGCGCCACTGTGTATCGGGTGCCATTGGCTCCGCGCGGTGTCGGATCAGCATTGCGCCTGGTGTGGAATTATGTATCATTCGTCCTGAGTGGCTCGACACTCGGTCCTTTCGCGCTGCGCGGCAGGCATGTAGATGTGATCGTGGTGTATGCTGTATCGCCCATTTTGCAGGCCCTCCCCGCTATTTTTCTGAAATGGATAAAGGGCGCCAAACTGGTTATCCTGGTACAGGATCTCTGGCCAGAAAGCCTCGAAGCCACAGGTTTTATACGTAACCGTACCGTGCTGTCGTTGGTAAGGTTAATGGTACGCTGGATCTATGCGCGCGCAGATTTGTTATTGGTTCAGTCAGAAGCATTTATCGAGCCGGTTGCGGCCTTAGCGGATCGAGGGAAAATTGCCTACCACCCAAATACTGCAGACGATGTATTTGTCGCTCCGCAGCAAGAAACACCCGATCATTGCCCGATTCCGGGCCTTGAGGAAGGCTTTAGCGTCGTTTTCGCAGGTAATCTGGGCACGGCCCAGTCGGTAGAAACCATCGTCGAGGCAGCTGCCTTACTAAAAGATATACGGGAAATCCGCTTTGTGCTAGTCGGCGATGGTAGTCGGGTTAGCTGGATCAAGCAGAAAATTGCCGAGTTAGGCCTGAAAAATGTGCAATTAACCGGCCGTTATCCACTTGGATCAATGCCGTCAATTTTAAAGCATGCCGGAGCGCTGCTGGTGACATTGAAGGATGAACCGATTTTTGCGCAAACTATCCCAAGCAAAGTCCAGGTATACCTGGCCATGGCGCGCCCGGTCGTCGCTTGCTTGAATGGAGAGGGTGCGCGGATCGTGCAGCAGGCCAACGCTGGCGTCAGTTGCAAAGCCGAAGATGCCCATGCACTGGCCATGGCCATCCGCCAACTTGCAGACTTATCTGTAGAGCAACGCAATGTACTGGGGCAAAATGGTTTGCGTTATTTCCGTAGCCATTTTGACCGGGATATGCTGACAAAAACTTTGATTGATCATTTTCAACAGCTAACGGATCCAACAAGTACTGCATAGTACGAGACAATAGCTTTTTTCAAATAAACAAATTGAGAGTAAAAGGATAACTTATGAAAGTTTTGGTGCTTGGAGTGTCAGGAATGCTGGGCAATACGGTATTGCGCTATTTTTCCGACGACAGCCGTTACCAGGTTTTTGGCTCGGCACGCAGCGCTTCTGTACGCAAGGCCTTCCCGCCGGCTCTGGCTGAGCGTATTGTAGTTGGCACGGATGTGGACAATGCCGACTCTCTGGCCTGGTTGTTTGGCAAGGTACAGCCCGATGTTGTGATCAATTGCATCGGCTTGGTCAAGCAATTGGCCGAATCCAACGATCCGTTACAGGCTATCCCCATCAATTCCCTGCTGCCGCACCGCCTCGCCCGTCTGTGCGCCATCGCTGGTGCGCGCCTGGTGCATGTCAGTACCGATTGTGTCTTCGCCGGTACGCGTGGCGGTTACACCGAAGCCGAGGCTTCAGATGCGACCGATCTGTATGGACGCTCCAAGTATCTCGGCGAGGTCAATTACGAACACTGCATCACCCTGCGCACCTCGATCATTGGCCACGAATTAAACAGTGCCAATGGATTGGTCGGCTGGTTCCTGGCTCAGCAAGGGTCGGTGAAAGGCTACACGCAAGCGATTTTCTCAGGTTTGCCTACCATCGAACTGGCCCATGTCATCCGCGATATCGTGTTGCCGCAACCACAGTTACATGGTTTGTATCACGTTGCTTCGCAACCGATTAATAAATTTGATCTGCTCACGCTGGTCAAGAAAGAATACAAAAAAGATATTGCAATCGTTGCCGATGAAAAGCTGAAGATTGATCGGTCGCTGAATGCAGATCGCTTCCGTGAGGCAACAGGTTATATTGCTCCGGCATGGCCTGAGCTTGTTGAAAAAATGGCTAATTTTAAGTAAGAAGGAAATCAAAATGTTTGCAAATAAAGTCTTGATGATCACCGGCGGCACAGGCTCATTCGGCAACGCAGTCCTGAAACGTTTTCTGTCGACCGACGTGTCTGAGATCCGTATTTTCAGCCGCGACGAAAAAAAACAAGAAGACATGCGCATCGCGCTGAACAATCCAAAACTGAAGTTTTACATTGGCGACGTGCGCAATCCTGAAAGCTTGAATGAGGCAATGAAAGGCGTGGATTACCTGTTTCACGCGGCAGCGCTAAAACAGGTTCCATCGTGCGAGTTCTACCCGATGGAAGCGGTGCGCACAAATGTGTTGGGTACCGAAAATGTGCTCAATTCAGCAGTCGCCAACAATGTATCGCGCGTAGTCGTGCTGAGTACCGACAAGGCCGTGTATCCGATCAATGCCATGGGGATTTCCAAGGCACTGATGGAAAAATTAATGGTTGCCAAGGCACGCGTGCGCAGTGCCGGCGAGACGGTCATCTGCGCCACCCGTTACGGTAACGTGATGGCTTCACGCGGTTCGGTCATTCCACTGTTTATCAATCAATTGAAAGACGGCAAAGCGATCACGATCACCGACCCCAACATGACGCGTTTCCTGATGTCGCTTGATGATTCGGTCGATCTCGTTTTGCATGCCTTCGAGCACGGAGAACAAGGCGATATCTTCATTCAGAAAGCCCCCGCATCGACGGTAGGCGACCTGGCGATCGCGCTGAAGGAGCTGTTTGCAAAGGATAATGAAATTCGCGTAATTGGTACCCGCCATGGCGAAAAATTGTACGAATCCCTGGTTTCACGCGAAGAAATGGCAAAAGCCGAAGATATGGGCCGATACTATCGTGTCCCTGCAGATAATCGTGACTTGAACTATGACAAATATTTTGTCGAAGGTGAGACCAAGATTTCGGAAATCGACGACTATACCTCGCACAACACCGAACGCCTGACGGTTCCACAAGTAAAAGAGATTCTGCTGACGCTGGACTTTGTGAAAGAACAACTCGATGCGTAAAATTATGACGATCGTAGGCACGCGGCCAGAATTAATCAAAATGAGCCGCGTGATTGCTGAACTGGAAAAACATACCCAGCATATTCTTGTTCATACCGGCCAGAATTACGACTACGAATTGAACCAGGTTTTTTTTGATGACCTGGAAATCCGCAAGCCGGATTACTTCCTTGACGCTGCGGGTACCACGGCAGCCGAAACCATTGCCCAGGTACTGGTAAAGGCCGATGCCGTGTTTGAAAAGGAAAAACCGGATGCCCTGATGCTGTATGGCGATACTAACTCATGCCTGGCGATCATTGCCGCCAAACGTCGGAAAATTCCGGTCTTTCATATGGAAGCCGGAAATCGCTGTTTTGACCAGCGCGTCCCTGAAGAATTGAATCGTAAAGTATTAGATCATTTGTCCGACATTAACATGGTATTGACGGAGCATGCGCGCCGTTATCTGGTTGCGGAAGGCATTCGTCCAGAAACCATCATCAAGACAGGTTCGCATATGCGCGAGGTGCTTGATTTTTACATGCCAAAGATTGAACGCTCGGATGTCCTGACGCGTCAAAATCTGCAGGAAGGTAAATTCTTCCTGATCAGCGCGCATCGTGAAGAAAATGTCGACTCGCCGGAAGCGCTGCGTGACCTGCTGGCCACGCTTGAGGCACTGGCTGAAAAGTATGATTACCCGGTACTGTTTTCAACCCATCCTCGCACCATGAAGCGCCTGCAAGAGATTGGTATCGAGAACCTCGATAAACGCATCATTTTCTCCAAACCTTTCGGCTTTGTCGACTATATTAAATTGCAAATGGAAGCTTTTTGCGTATTGTCCGATAGCGGAACGATTACGGAAGAAACCTCGCTGCTGAATTTATCGGCAATCACAATCAGAAATACGCATGAACGACCAGAAGGAATGGATGTCGGCACCTTGATTATGTCCGGATTAAAATCCGAACGTGTACTTGAAGCCGTCGACATTATTACCAGCCAATACAACCGCAATACGCCGCCCGTTTTGCCAGTAGCTGACTACGAAAACCCTTTCGTCTCCAAGCAAGTCTTGCGTGTAGTCAGCAGCTATATTGACTATATTAATACCAACGTCTGGTCGAAATAATTCAACCAACGAAATGATTGGCAACGGCAATGAAAATTCGTTTTTAAGATGACAAAGATTCTCGTAACTGGAGCGAATGGTTTTGTCGGCAGCGCGTTATGCGCTACGCTGGCAGAGCGCAACGTCGCCTACACGGCAGCGGTGCGCAAGGATGCCCGCGCTATTCATGCCATTGCCGTAGGCGAACTGGACGCGAGCACCGACTGGTCGCCTGCGCTGGCTGGCTGCACCTGCGTGGTACATCTCGCCGCCCGCGTCCATGTTATGCATGACGTTTCCAGCGATCCCTTGGCGGAATTTCGACGAGTCAATGTCGATGCCACCATCAACCTGGCCCGGCAGGCATTGGATGCCGGGATCAAGCGATTCGTCTTCGTTAGCAGTGTAAAAGTCAATGGTGAAGAAACCACTGACAAGCCCTTCACCGCCTTCGATTTCCCTGCACCTCGCGACCCATATGGCCAATCCAAGCTGGAAGCGGAGGTGGCTCTGCAGGCATTGGCTAGGGAGACCGGACTGGAATTGGTGATTGTGCGCCCTCCGCTAGTCTACGGACCAGGCGTCCGCGCGAATTTTCACAGCCTGATGAAACTGGTCAGACTGGGATTGCCGCTACCTCTGGGAGCCATAGACAATCGACGCAGTATGGTCGCGCTGGATAATCTGGTCGATTTATTGATTTTATGTTGCGGCCACCCTGCCGCTTCCGGGCAAGTCTTCATGGTTTCCGACAATGACGATGTCGGCATTACAGAGTTGCTGCGCAGGCTTGCTTCCGCCATGCGACAGCGTAGCTTGCTGTTGCCTGTGCCAGCGGCATGGCTGGCGGCAGGCGCTCGCCTGATGCGGAAATCAGCTGCCGCCGACAGGCTGCTTGGCTCTCTTCAGGTTGACGTCACACATACCATGCAGACGCTTTCCTGGAAGCCGGTGTCGAGCATGCAGGCAGCGCTCGAAAAAACTGTTGCGCCATTTCGCCGTTAATGCCTCAATAAACTTTTAATCGACCTTGAATGAAAAAAATATTTGATTTTTTATTGGCGCTTGTTGCCCTTTGTATTTTGCTGCTACCAATCACCATTGTCGCCTTACTGGTCAAGATCACATCAACCGGGCCAATAGTTTACTGGTCAGATCGCGTCGGTCGCAATAATCGCATCTTTCGGATGCCCAAGTTTCGCACCATGTTAGTCGGTACTCCTGCCGTAGCGACACATTTATTGTTAGATCCAAGGCGTTACCTGACGCCGATCGGTTCATTTTTGCGCAAATCGAGCCTTGATGAGTTACCACAATTGTGGAGCATCCTGTGCGGCGACATGAGTTTTGTGGGCCCACGACCGGCACTCTTTAATCAACAGGATCTGATCGCATTACGCACACAATATGGAGTCGATCAAATCTTGCCGGGACTGACCGGATGGGCTCAAATCAACGGCCGGGATGAACTGCCAATTCCGGAGAAGGTCAAGCTTGACGTGGAGTATCTGCAGCGACGCTCCCTAGCATTCGATATTAAAATTATCATATTGACCTTTATCAAGGTCATTCGCAAAGATAATGTAACACATTGATTCTAAAAAACTCTTGCCTACCTACGGAGAGTAATATAGCAACTTTTAATTCCGTGTCGCGTTGCCAGGGATGACAATTATATGAAGCATACAAATGAAATCCTTTCTTGATCTTTCGCGTTTCCATAAGCAAATCATAGCGGCCTCAGCAGATTTGTTGATGTTGCCGCTAATTTTTTCTACCGCCATTCTGCTTCGTTACGACGTCGTGGATATGGTGATCTTGAAGCAATATTATTGGCTAATCCTATTGGTACCGGTCGTTTCCTTGCCCGTGTTCGTGCGACTCGGCTTATATCGTGCCGTCATCCGCTTCATCGATCAGAAGATTGTCTACGTGGTGATCCTCGGCGTGTCGATCTCCGTCGCATTACTCGTGGCCGCCGCGGCCATCCTCACACACATGAGCGGCCTCTCGCGAGGCGTCTTTGGCATCTACTGGGTCAGCGCCATTATGTATATGGTGGCAAGTCGCTTCGTCGCGCGCGGCTTCTTGTTGCATGCCAATGCGGAACGGGCTCCAGTACGCGTGGCCATCTATGGCGGAGGCAAGGCTGGCACCCAACTGGCCACGGCGTTACGGGCTGGCCACGACTATCTGCCTGTGGCTTTTATCGACGACAAAAAAGAGATGAAAGGTGCGACCATCGCGGGCATCAAAGTCTATCCGGCCAGCGAATTGGATGCCTTGATCGCAAAAATGGATATCTCAGAGGTGCTGCTGGCCATGCCTTCGCTCGCCAAAAGCCAGCAAAAACTCATCTTGGAAAAATTAGCCGTCCATAAAGTCAAAATCAAGGTAACACCGCCAATCGGCAGCCTCGTGAGTGGCGAATTGCGCGCACAGGATGTGCGCGACATCGAAATCGAGGATTTGCTAGGACGCGATCAGGTAACGCCAAACCGCCACCTTCTGGCCAGCTGTATTACTGGAAAATCGGTCATGGTCACGGGTGCCGGCGGCTCCATCGGTTCGGAACTATGCCGCCAGATCATCCGTCTGCAGCCAAGTCACCTAATCCTGCTGGACATGACAGAATTTGCCTTGTATTCGATCAAGCAAGAGCTGCGATCGCTCATGTCAGCACACGATCTACACATTGAATTGATGCCCTTTCTCGGCTCCGTGCTCGATACAGAGAAATGCACCCGCGTCATGCGTACGTTCGCCGTCGAAACGGTTTACCACGCCGCGGCCTATAAGCATGTGCCACTGGTTGAACATAACCCGATTGAAGGCGTCAATAACAATGTCTTTGGCACGTTAAGCGTTGCCAAGGCAGCGATGGCGGCCGGCGTCGGTTGCTTTGTTCTCATTTCAACAGACAAGGCCGTGCGTCCCACTAATGTCATGGGTGCAACCAAACGCCTGGCGGAATTGATTTTGCAAGGTTTTGCGCGCGAACAAACGAAAACCCGCTTTTGCATGGTGCGTTTCGGCAATGTATTGGGGTCTTCCGGCTCAGTCGTACCGTTATTTCGCCGACAAATCATGCAGGGCGGGCCAATCACGCTGACCCATCCTGAAATTACGCGTTACTTCATGACAATTCCGGAGGCGGCACAGCTTGTCCTACAGGCTGGGGCGATGGGAGAAGGTGGCGATGTCTTTGTGCTCGACATGGGTGAACCTGTCAAGATCATGGATCTGGCGGAACGCATGATTCACCTGAGCGGCTTGGAGATCAGGAGCAGCTCTGCCCCTGACGGTATTGACATACAACACGTTGGGCTGCGTCCAGGGGAAAAACTTTATGAAGAGTTACTCATAGGCGACAACGTGGAAGGCACTGAACATCCTTTGATCATGCGCGCCCAGGAGTCAGAAACGGCCTGGAGCGAATTACAAGTGACACTCAACAGGCTCAAGCAAGCATGCGACCTGTTCGAATATGATCAGGTGCGCGAAGTACTGTTATCGGCCGTAATTGAATATGCACCGCAATGCGGCATAGAAGACTTGATCTGGAATGAGAAAAATCGCCGCAGCTCGCTGTTGCCAATAGCTAGCATATTAAATGGCAATACACCGGATACCTCGTCTTAAATAAAACGCACTCACGCAGTTTAAAGATGCGCAAAAACTGACACATCCATATTTAAAAAGTGAAATCATGCACAACCAAAACACCCAAGACAATCAGGATCAACAAGACGACTTCGAGGACGATAACGCAACGCCGTTTACTGACATGCTGGCGATCGCTTGGCGTTCGCGGCGCACCATCATCTCCGTTACCATCGCCGCTGTAGTGATTGGCGTTGGCTACACCTATGCGTTTCCAAGCTATAAAAGCGAAGGTTTCCTGCAGTTTGGCGGCGCCATTCCCATGCCTGCGTCGCTGAAGGAGCGTGAAACCGCCAGTTCCGGGATCGTGCTGGCTGACTATAAACGCTATTCGGCTGCGTTCAGCACAAGCGGCCGCTTGATGGATTACATTAAGGAATACAAACTGGAAGGTCAGCCTGGCGTCGACAAGCTGCGTCGCGTCTTTGCCTCGCGCGCGGGAATGGGCAAGCTGGTGGAGCCAGTCTTTCCATTTACCAAGATTGACGCCAAGGAATTGATGGAGCAGCCCAAGGATGGTGGCAATAACGTCATTGGCTTGCGCATTACCTATGATGCAGCCACGCCGATCGAAGCCAACCAAACGGTAGCCCTGCTTGGGCGCTATACGATGGACAGCATTATCTATCAGATCTATTCAGACGTGCTACGTTTCAAACATAGTGAAATTACTGCCCGAATTACCAAACTGGAAAATGACATCATCGATAGCAATGGGAAATTGGAAGTATTAAACCGTAAGGGTAGCAATTTGAAGCAAATCATGGCTCGCTATCCACAGAGCGCTAACCAGGCATCCCGTGAAGTAATTTCCATCACAGAAGATAATGCACGCTACTTGCCGCCAGCTACACAATTAATGACTACGGAAGTCGAAGCAGCCGCTGAAAACGAGTCTATCTACAAATTCAAACGCGAGCAGCAAAAATATCAACTGCTGCGTGAGTATTATGATCGTGCAAAAGTAACGCTGGACAATACTAAATCCGGTGAAGTCATCCTGCGCGCGCTTGAACCGCTGAAACAAACCATCTTCAAAAACAAGGACATGAAGAATGAGGTCATACAGGAGACCTTCAATATGATCAGCATTGATAATCAGAATGCGCTTAATCTTTATCTTGAGAAAAGCAGATTCATTGCAGGACCGAGCTTGCCTGAAAACCGTTCATCGCGTTTGACCACAACCGCACTAGCAAGCTTCATCTTCGGCCTGCTTATCTCGCTCGGCCTCGTTTTTGGTCGCAACTGGTGGAAAAATAACAGCAGCAAAATGAATGGCTAACCAAGCTACTCTGAATACATGCCGTGCGCCAAGGTGGCGCATGGCTGCATCAAAAAAATACATAAGGCACAATAAAATAGCAGCGATACGACTCCACAAATAATAATGAAATCTTATTATCCAAGGCTCATCTCGCCGTATTAATGGCCTGCGCACCATCGAGTATCAGGCAAGGAGCTATTACCTTCGCCTGAACTCCATCAAGTCAATCGCAGAAATATTGCAAAAAGCTCTACTTCAGCAACCCACCCAACAACGCCGCCACCTTCTGCTTCGGCTTGGCTGCGGCAGGCGCCATGCTGGCGGCAGCCGGAGCTGCTGCCTTGGCCGGCTCATATGGCTTCAGGAACCAGGGATCGGCCTTTTCGCGGCGGGCGCCGGGACCAAAGGCGGGACGCGCACCGCGCTCGGCGGAACGGCTGTCGCGGCTATCGCCGGCATGGCGGCTCTCAGGGGCACGCGCGGGACGCGCCTCGCCACCTTCGGTACGGCGCGGCGGACGGCGCTCGCTGTCGCTGCTGCGGGCGGGCGCCGGATTGAAGCCCGCCAGTTCGCCGCGCTTGATGCTTTGCTTGATGAGTTTCTCGATATCGGCCAGCAAGCGCTCGTCTTTATCCGAGTAGATCGAAATGGCGTCGCCCGAGGCGCCGGCGCGGCCCGTGCGGCCGATACGGTGCACATAGTCTTCCGCGTTGTACGGCAAGTCGAAGTTGATGACGCAAGGCAAGTCGGAAATATCCAGACCGCGCGCCGCCACGTCGGTAGCCACCAGCACGTCGATCTCGCCCTTCTTGAACGCTTCCAGCGCCGCCATGCGTTCCTGCTGGCTCTTGTCGCCATGGATCGCCGTGGCGCTCATGCCTTCCTGTTCCAGCACGCGGGCCAGGCGCGAGGCGCCGATCTTGGTGTTCGAGAATACGATGACCTGCTTCAGGTCGCGCTGGCGCAACAGATGGGCTACCAGGGCATGCTTCTGGTCTTCCGTCACCTTGTAGACCACTTGCGTGACCTTGTCGGCCGTCTGGTTGCTGCGCGCCACTTCGATCGTCAGCGGATCGTTGAGGAAGGTCGCGGCCAGTTTCTTGATTTCTGGCGAGAACGTGGCCGAGAACATCAGGTTCTGGCGCTGCTTCGGCAGCAAATTGATGATGCGTTGCAAGTCCGGCAGGAAGCCCATGTCCAGCATGCGGTCCGCTTCGTCCATGACCAGCATCTGCACCTGGCTCAGGCTGATGTTCTTTTGCTCGATATGGTCGAGCAAGCGGCCCGGCGTGGCGATGACGATTTCCACGCCGCCGCGCAGGATGACGGTTTGCGGCTTCATGTCCATGCCGCCGAAGACGACGGTCGAACGCAGCGGAGTGTGCTTGGCATAGGCCTTGACGTTTTCCGCCACCTGCACCGCCAGTTCACGCGTCGGCGTCAGGATCAACGCGCGCACCGGGTGGCGTGCCGGCGACATGCTGCTGCTGGCATGCGCCATCAGCAACTGGATGATCGGCAAGGAAAAACCGGCCGTCTTGCCTGTGCCCGTTTGCGCGGCACCCATCACATCGCGGCCTTGCAGCACTACAGGGATCGCTTGTTCCTGGATCGGTGTCGGATGGGTGTAGCCCTGGTCGGTCAGTGCGCGCTGGATTTCAGGCGCGAGGCCGAAGTCGGCAAAAGTCAGGCTGGGAGCAGCGGATACGGCAGGTGCTGGTGCAGGCGCAGCGGCGGCGGGCGCCGCTTCAGGGGCAATCGCCGGGCTGGGCGTAGGAGTCGATTCGATTTCAGACATAAATTTTCTGGTGTGCCTCCGCACTGCGGAAGCCATGCTTTCTCAATAAACAACATTTCGGGGCACAGGCAGCTCCGTCTTGCAAGCCATGGATTATTGTTCTTGCGGCACCTCTGTGCTCCGGGACATGCTGGATGGCGTATGCGGGAGCGTCGAAGAGATGTGCGGCAATGGCGGCGGAGATCGCGCCGGCGGAACATCGCGCGCAGAAGATACAATATCAGTGCTGTAAACGATACCCTAATTCACCGCAACTGTACACGGAAACCGTGATTTTTGAGCAAAAAGCGTTCCAGCAATGACGCGCCGGGATGCCGTATCATGCCAGCTCCTATGCCTGCTCCGATGCCAGCTTTACCGTCCACTGCCCTCACCATGCCCACCCCGCCCTTACCCCACGATCCGCAACCGCAAGCGCCCAGCAAACCAGGCAATGACGAGTGCTGCCACAGCGGTTGCACCTTTTGCGTGCTGGAAATGTACCAGGAAGACCTGGCTGCCTACGAAGAGGCCTTGAGGACGTGGCAGCAGCGCCAGCAAGCTGCTGCCGCGCCAGCTGCCCCAGGCATCAAAAAGCCGCGCAAGCGCGCCTGACTTCATTCACTTAAAAGCTTTCCCATTCATCCACCGGCGCCGCGCGACGCGCCGTGCCGGCCAGTTGACGCGGCGCAGTTGCTGGCGTCACGGCTGTCGGCGCCTTGACGGCGACGGGCGCGCGCGGCCGGCTCGCGGCGGCGCTGGCCGCGTCGAGCTTGAAGATGCTGACGACGGCGCTCAAACTGGCGGCCTGCTCCTGCATCGATTCGGCCGCGGCGGCCGCCTCTTCCACCAGAGCCGCATTTTGCTGCGTCACCTGATCCATCTGGGCGATGGCCTGGTTAACCTGCTCGATACCGGCGCTCTGCTCGCTGCTGGCGGCCGTGATCTCGCTCATGATGTCCGTCACGCGGGTGATGCTGGCAACGATGTCATCCATCGTGCGGCCGGCCTGGTCCACCAGTTTCGATCCCGCCTCGACTTTCTCGACCGAATCGCCGATCAGTACCTTGATATCCTTGGCCGCCGCGGCCGAACGCTGCGCCAGGTTGCGCACTTCGGTGGCCACGACGGCAAAGCCGCGCCCCTGCTCGCCTGCACGCGCGGCCTCGACGGCGGCATTCAGGGCCAGGATATTGGTTTGGAAAGCAATGCCGTCGATGACGGCGATGATGTCGACAATCTTGCGCGACGATTCGTTGATCGACGCCATCGTGCCCACCACTTCGCCGACGACCTTGCCGCCCTCGATGGCGATGCTCGACGAGGTCAGCGCCATGGTGTTGGCCTGGCGCGCATTGTCCGCATTCTGCTTCACGGTCGAGGTCAGCTCTTCCATTGACGAGGCCGTTTCTTCCAGCGAGCTGGCCTGCTCTTCCGTGCGCGACGACAAATCCTGGTTGCCGGCGGCGATCTGGCTCGACGCCGTGGCGATCGTATCGGTGCCGCTGCGTACCTGGCCCACCAGCTTTTGCAGGCTGGCATTCATGTCTTTCAGGGCCTGCATCAATTGCCCCGTTTCGTCTTGCGATTGCACAACAATGTGCGCCGTCAAATCGCCGGCCGCCACCTGGCGCGCCACGCCGACGGCCTCGATCAGCGGACGCGCCACGCTGCGCGCCACCCACAGCGCCAGCAGCATGCCGACGACGACGATGCCCACCACCAAGCCGATCAGGCTGGCGCGCGAGGCTTCATAGGTTGCATCGGCGCTGGCGCTCGAACGCACGCCGCCGTCCGTGTTAATCGACACCAGTTTATCCAGGGCCACCATCATGTCCGTCATGACCTGGGCCGACGGCCCCACGGCCAACGCGCGCGCCTCTTCCTTTTTCATCTCGCGCGACAGGCTCAACATGGTTTCATGCAGGCGCATGAATTCATCGTTGAGCGCCAGGAAGCGCTCGAACACTTCCTTCTCGCCCGGTTCGGAAATCAGGCTGCGGTACTTGTCGCTATCGGCCTTCATCCTGGCCTGCGTTTCCGTCATGCGCGTTTCATTCTGCGCCATGTCGGCATCTTGCGCGGCCAGCATGTGCGCCAGCTCCCAGCGGCGGAAATCGCTGACATCGCTGCGCATATTCAAGGCCGCCAGCACGCTGGGCATCCAGTTGTCGGACAGGTCGGTCGACGCGGTATTAATGCGCGCCATGGAAAAGATCGCCGACACGCCCAGCGCCGCCGTCAACAGCAGCACGGCGCCAAACGACAAGATCAATTTGGTGGCAATTTTCAGATCAAAAAACCATTTCATGCGTTGCTTTCCTTCATTAGACAAGCGGGACAAAAGTGAGCAGTGATGGAGAGCAAGCTCATCCCGACACACACGTTAAATTTCCGCAATGCAACATTTTATCACCGTCGTACTGCAACGCAGAGTGGTTTGACTGCTCCACGCGGCCAAAGTTCGCGGGTAGCGCGCAACGTGACGTTTTTTGCCGAAGTACCGTTATTTCCACAGGGAAAATACAGCAACAGGCGTAGGAGTCGGATGACACGAGGCAATGTTCCTAGCCTACATAAGCACGTCGGCTCATCCGATGCCCGCCGACGCCCCCTGGTCCTATAGTGGATACAAGATTCAGCACAACGCTAGCAAGCCAGAAAAGCAGCGCCATCCAACAAAATCAGAAGACGAGGCCCTACCATGTACAAAGCTTATAGCAACCTGACACCAGCAACGAATAGCCACGCAGCAGCCCAGCACAACTGGCAAGCCGCGCCCGCCACGCCCATGATCAGTATCACGGGCGCGCAACAGAACGAATTGCTACGCGCCTTGTCGCGCGCCGATCTGGAGCGCCTGTTTTGCCAATTGGAATTGGTCGCTTTGCCTGCCGGCAAGCACCTGTTCGATTGCGGCGGCAAAATTGAATACACGTATTTCCCCACCAATGCCATCGTTTCCCTGCTGTACGTGATGGAAGACGGCGCCACAACCGAGATCGCCGTCGTCGGCCGCGAAGGTGTCGCTGGCGTGGTGCTGTATGAAGCGGAACGCGCCACATGTACCGCCATTGTGCAGACGGCCGGCTACGGCTACCGCCTGAAAACGGCCTTCCTGCGCGAAGTGTTCAATGAGGGCGGCGCCCTGGCGCAATTGCTGATGCGCTACACCAGCGCCATGTTTGCGCAAATGGCACAGAACGTGGTGGGCGGCCGTCATTGCAGCATCGAACAAAAACTGTGCCGCTGGCTGCTGGACCGCCTCGACCGTTCCCTGTCGAATGAGCTGAAGGTGACGCAAGACACCATGGCCAACATGCTGGGCGTGCGCCGCGAAAGCATCACCGTCACGGCCCGCAAGCTGCAGGACGAAGGCTTGATCCAGTACCGCCGCGGCACGGTCGAAGTACTCGACCGCGAAGGCCTGGAAGTGGCCGCCGGTAATTGCTACAAGGCAGCGCGCGCCGGTTTCGAACAATTCCGCAGCGGCATCAGCGCACACAATTAAGTAACCAGCGGCAAGTCATCCGCGCAAGCACGCTTCGGCGTGCTTTTTTCATTCCGGGGTGTTGACTTCCCTTCCAAGCCACTTGATCGCCCGTCACTTCGAAGCGCACGACGCCACATGGGCAGCCACCTGCCCGCGCCTTTTCTCCATTGCCTCTCCTCGTTTGCACCGTTGCCTAAGCCGCCAGCCGGTACGCACCCGGTACAATATTGCAATACACCACAAACCGGCGCGACCAGCAGTACAGCGCGCAGGCACTATGAAAGAATCAATGGAAGATATCAATTGCGAAGGCTTGCCCCACATCCGCGTACTGGCAGGCGAAAACACGAGCGGTCCCGTGTATGAAACCCTGCCCGCGCGCAAGATCGACGAGCACGTCTACGAACTGTTGGCCTCGCCCGGCCTGACCCTGAACCTGGCACGCGGCGACATCGTCAGCATCGCCGACCCGCTCGCTCCCGCCGAAGTGCTTAAGCGCGGCGGCAACTTCTGCATCCAGATCTATGCCGACGACGTGTCGCAAGAGGCAGTGGACCAGCTCGAACGCGAGGTGCAAAGCCAGCTGGGCGGTACCATGGATGGTCAGTACAAGGGCAACCTCACCTTCAGCGTGCCGGGACACCACGGCATCTACAGCGTCAACGGGCCCTTCGACGCCTTCCGCGAAGCGACGGGCGTGGAGTGGTACTTCGCAAACATCTACGTCAACCTCGATGACGACGATGATGAAACCTTGCTCAACTGGTGGGTGGATATGTAAGACGGTTCGTGCGCCAGGCGGGGCCATGACACGTGTCAATGCTCCGTATTGCCCTGGCGCACATCAAGGTGCCTGTCCGCATCTTGCGTACGCTCTCTCTACCGTCAGTCACAGAGAGAAACGCCATGCCCTACATTGCGAGTGCCGACTATACAAAGCAAAAAGAAATCGTGGGAAATGGCGAGTGCGTCACCCTGGTCAGGGACCTCACAGGCGCCCGTGCCTCATCGCTTTAGCGCGAAGGCGACAAAGTGACTGATCTGCTGGAAAAAAGTAGCATCGCGAAAGGGACGCTGATCGCCACCTTCGTCAATGGTCGCTATCAGAATCTGCGGCATGGCAACCATGCGGCGCTCTTCATTCGCCAAGTGCCTGGCGGTATTGAAATTTTCGACCAGTGGCGCAACCACAAACCCAGCGCCCGCATGATCCACTTTGGCCGTTCAGCGGCCGGAGCATCGAATCGCCCTGAGCTGTATTCGGTGGTCGAATGAAGCCGCTCGCACTGCTGACATTGGCTATCGCGGCCGCGACGATGCAACCAACTGCAGCAGCCCCTCTTTCTTGCCCGCAAACAGCTCCATTGACCTGGAACCTGCCAGTCGCCAGGCTAGACAGTGTGCGCGTGCTGTCCTATCCGGCGAATCAGCCGCCGGTGGATGGCGAGGCCCTTCCTATCCTGGCCCCGATCAGGGAGTGGACACGAGGCGGCACCTTGTATCAGCACTGGAATATCAATTTCGATGCCCCAAACTTTCTGTTTCAAGTGGACTGCCTGTATGCCGGTACCGCACGCTACCTGCGCATGGATTTACCGGCAGTCAAACAGTGCACCGCGGCCATTCAACAGCGAACAAAAATGGTCAGGTTTCAGTGTAAATAGTGCGCTCGGCGGAATTTCTCATGCATGCTCATGGGAAAAACGGAGTGCGTGTGACAAGTCTGACAGCGGTTGTAGCGAATCGCCCGCACAGGGCACGGCCAACCGAACTCATCGCTACGTGCTACGATGCAAGACAGTTCCTTTCAATGACACGCCATGAAATACAAGCTATTCCTGTTTGACCTCGACGATACCCTGCTCGACTTCCGGGCGTCCGAAAAACGCTCGTTCCTGCACACCATGCACGAACTGGGCTTGCGCGATGGCATCGACGCGCTGTTTTCCCAGTACCAGGCGATCAACGTCGACCTGTGGAGACGTTTCGAAACGGGTGACGTGACCAAGGATTTCCTGAAAGTGGAACGCTTCCGCAAGACGTTTGCGCTGAACGGCATCGCCATCGACCCGGAACTGGCCAGCCGTCTGTATCTGGACTCTCTGCCGGACACGGTCGTGCTCATCGATGGCGCCAAAGAAGTGTGCGAAACGCTGTCGCGTATCGGCGAAGTGGGCATCATCACCAACGGCGTCGAGTCCATCCAGAACCGCCGTATCGCAGCATCGGGCCTGAGCGACTACATTTCCTTCGTCGCCACCTCGGAAGCGTGCGGTCATGCCAAGCCGGACGTGCGCTTCTTCGAATACGCCGCCAACATGGCGCGCGCATTCAGCAAGGATACGACCATCATCGTCGGCGACCGCCTGGACGCCGACATCCTCGGCGCCAACCGCTACGGCATCGACAGCTGCTGGTTCAACCCGGACAGCATGGCCAATATCTCGGCCGCCCTCCCCACCTATGAAGTGGCCAGCCTGCATGACATCGTGCCGGCGCTGGGTGCGGTAACGGTCAACCTGAAACAGGCTTGATCTTCAACAAACACGGCAATTAATAACGCGGGTAACGGCGCGAAAACACGCCGCTGCTCGCGTACCATCGGGGCTCGTCCATCCTGGTGCCAGCCCTTGCCTTCCTTCAAAGTCCTGTTCGCCATCGCGGCATTGATCCTGTTCTTTGCCATGTTGGCCACGCGCCAGGCGGCCAAGTCCCGCAGACCATTGAAGCTGCAAAGAAAGCCCGTCATGACGACGCGCGAGCAGCAGATGTACCACCTACTGCAGACAGCCTTGCCGGAATGCACGGTGCTGGCGCAAGTGGCGTTTTCCGCGCTGGTAACGGCGAAGGGATGGGCAAACAGAAACCGTTTCGACCGCAAGGTGGCCGATTTTGTCCTGTGCAGCCAGCAACTGCACGTCATCGCCGTGATCGAACTCGACGACAGCAGCCACGCCGGCCGCGAACGCCAGGACAAGGAGCGCGATGCCATGCTCAGGCTGGCAGGTTATGTGACCTTGCGCTATGCCACCTTCCCAACACAACAGGCACTACGCGCCGATATCGAGCAACTGCTGCTGAAAAAAGCCGGCGTCGTATCTGCCTGATGACACCACCCAGACATCAATCGCGCGTCAGCGCTTCCAGCAATTCAATCTCAAAGATCAAATTGGAGCCAGGTGGAATCAAGCCCACCTGACGTTCGCCATACGCCAGCGCCGCCGGCACCCACAGCTTGCGCTTGCCACCCACCTGCATGCCTTGCAAACCCAAAATCCAGCCTTGGATGACCTTGTTATTGCTCAACACACAGCGAAAAGGCTCACCCCGCTTGTGCGACGAGTCAAACTCCGTGCCATCTTCGAGCCAGCCCCGGTAATGCGCAGTGATCAGCGCGCCACGCGCCGCCGCCTTGCCATCACCCGCCACGATATCGTCAATCTTCACTTCAGCCGTCATCTCGTTTCATCCTTCATCAATCGTCATGCCGCGATTGTACGGCGGCACGAAAAAAGCCCCGGCAGTCACCTGTCGGGGCTAGTTCTATTCTTGCTAAATTCTGGTGGGCCTCCCGTGAGTCGAACACGGCACCAACGGATTATGAGTCCGCTGCTCTAACCAAGCATGAGCTAGAGGCCCGGGGACTGCGGCGTGGCGGCGCTGTTGATGCCCGCCTCGCGCGGCCGTTTTGGAAACGGACACGCGAGGATAGGGGTATCAGGGGCGCACGTCAAGCCCTATTGGCTTCTAGTTGCCTTCCAAGAAGCTTTTCAGCTTGTCGGAGCGCGATGGGTGGCGCAGCTTGCGCAGCGCCTTGGCTTCAATCTGGCGGATGCGCTCGCGCGTCACGTCAAATTGCTTGCCCACTTCTTCCAGCGTGTGGTCGGTGGACATCTCGATGCCGAAACGCATGCGCAGCACTTTGGCTTCGCGTGGTGTCAGGGAATCGAGCACGTCCTTGACGACGCCCCGCATGGACGCGTGCAAGGCTGCGTCGGCTGGCGCCAGGGTATTGTTGTCCTCGATGAAGTCGCCCAGGTGGGAATCGTCGTCGTCGCCGATCGGCGTTTCCATCGAGATCGGTTCCTTGGCGATTTTCATGATCTTGCGGATCTTGTCCTCGGGCATCTCCATCTTGATCGCCAGGGTGGCCGGATCGGGTTCCGCGCCCGTTTCCTGCAGGATCTGGCGCGAGATCCGGTTCATCTTGTTGATCGTCTCGATCATGTGCACGGGAATGCGGATCGTGCGCGCCTGGTCGGCGATCGAGCGCGTGATGGCCTGACGGATCCACCAAGTCGCATAGGTCGAGAACTTGTAGCCGCGGCGGTACTCGAACTTGTCGACGGCCTTCATCAGCCCGATATTGCCTTCCTGGATCAGGTCGAGGAATTGCAGGCCGCGATTCGTGTATTTCTTGGCGATCGAAATGACCAGGCGCAAGTTGGCCTCCGTCATTTCGCGCTTGGCCTTGCGCGCCTTCATTTCACCGGCCGCCATCTGGCGGTTGATGTTGCGCAAGTCTGGCAGCGGCAATACAACGCGCGCTTGCAGGTCGATCAGGCGCTGCTGCAGTTCCTTGACGGTTGGAATGTTGCGGCCCAGGATGGCGCTGTATGCGTGTCCTGCGTTGACTTCGCCATCGACCCAGTCGAGGTTGGTTTCATTGCCCGGGAAAACCTTGATGAAGTGGGCGCGCGGCATGCCGCAGCGGTTCACGGCCACGTCGAGGATCTGCTTCTCGATATGGCGCACTTCGTCGACCTGGCCGCGCAGGGTGTCGCACAGCTTTTCCACGACCTTGGCCGTGAAGCGGATGCCCAGCAACTCTTGCGATATGGCTTCCTGCGCCTTGGCGTAGGGTTTCGAGTTGTAGCCTTCTTTCTCGAAGGCGCGGCGCATCTTGTCGAATTGCTGCGAAATGATGGCGAATTTTTCCAGCGCAGTGCGTTTCAGGGTTTCCAGCTGCTCGGCCGAGAAGCCGGCGGCGCCCGAAGCGCTCGCTTCTTCTTCCTCTTCTTCTTCCTCTTCTTCCGCTTCGCCCTCTTCCTCGTCTTCTTCGACGGGCGCGGCCACGACAGGGGCGGCGGCGACCGGCTCGTTTTCATCGACGAGGCCGTCGACGATTTCGTCGATCTTGATCTCTTCGTTGGCGATGCGGTCGGCGGCGGCGATGATTTCGGCGATCGTCACGGGGCAGGCGGAAATGGCCTGGATCATGTCTTTCAAGCCATCTTCGATGCGCTTGGCAATCTCGATCTCGCCTTCGCGCGTCAGCAGCTCGACCGAGCCCATTTCGCGCATGTACATGCGCACGGGGTCGGTGGTGCGGCCGAAGTCGGAGTCGACGGTCGACAGTGCGGCCTCGGCTGCCGCTTCCGCCTCGTCGTCGCTGGTGACGACGGCAACGTTATCGGACAACAACAACGTTTCCGCATCGGGCGCGTGCTCGTAGACGGCGATGCCCATGTCATTGAAGGTACCGATGATGCCTTCGATGGCTTCCGGATCGACGATGTTTTCAGGCAAGTGATCGTTGATTTCCGCGTAGGTCAGGAAACCGCGTTCCTTGCCGAACTTGATCAGGGTCTTGAGTTTCTGGCGCCGGCGCTCAAGTTCTTCCTCGCTCGCTTCCGTGTCGGACGAGAACGCGTCCTTCAGCAGTGCGCGCTCTTTCGCCTTGCGGTCCTTGGCCTTGGCCTTGTCGACGGCCTTCAGTTCGGCCCGCTCGACGGCGTTCAGGGCGGCGACTTCATCATTTTCTGGCTGGAATTCTTTTGGCTTGCGGCCGCGGCGGCCTGGCACTTTTACCGACGGCAAGACATAACCGGACGTATCGATCGCGGCCAGGGTGGCGGCGTCGGTGGTCTGGCTGACCACGGGCGCGCTGGTGACGCGCGCTTCTGGCCGGTCGAGCGCCTTTTCGGCTTTCGTGGTAACTTTAGTGGGCTTTACAGCCGCTTTGGATTCGGGTTTCTTGATTGGCACAGGCGCTTTCGATTACACAACGACTTGCTTTACGGTGGATTAGGATAAAGTTTGCTGCCAGTTCCCTGTCTACCTGCGGGAACCACCATCTTCGAACCTGCCGACAACGCAAATTCGACACTGTTACGTTACTTACACCTCATCGGCCACGATCCGCGGGAAGCGCAGCAATTCCTGTCCACCGGCTGTTGCCAGCCGCCTCGGCAAAAATTCCTGCATCGACCGCGTTGGGAGCGAGAGCCTGGCGCGGCTTGCCAGCGTCTGCGAGCCTTGCCCGCAACGCCGAAAGCGCCCGTTGGCCCTGGCTGCCGACACGATCCACCGCGCCGATCAAGAGCCTAACTTACTGAAAACAAATACTATTTACGAAACAGAACTAGCTTGCCAAAGCACACAATACTTAGCATTTAATTATAGCACGCGAAAAATGTTTTTCCAGTGCGCGCCATACCCTCAGGGCAAGGTTAGCGATTCACCAACTCGGCATCGCGCTCGCGCTCCAGCGCCCCCTGCTCCTGCATGATTTCGCGGTA
The DNA here is from genome assembly GCF_001445815.1 of Janthinobacterium sp. Ant5-2-1. Taxonomy (NCBI): domain Bacteria; kingdom Pseudomonadati; phylum Pseudomonadota; class Betaproteobacteria; order Burkholderiales; family Oxalobacteraceae; genus Janthinobacterium; species Janthinobacterium sp. Ant5-2-1. The sequence goes on from NZ_LNCE01000046.1 coordinate 22,368, forward strand.
GCGTACACCAATTTTCTCCGATGGCAAACCCGAGGCAAACAATTGCTGCAATTCCGCCTTCAAGGCATTCAATTTGATCTCGCGGATGGTGCTTACCAGCCACGACAATTCGCTGTCGTAATCGGATTCCGTACCAGCCGCGATCTCGCCGATGATCTCGTCGTATTCGCTGCCCAGCTCCTTCAACTGCTGCGCCAGCGCGGCAAAACTGCCGTGCTCGCCCAACGCCTGCCCCACGGCCACCAGTTGCCCCAGGCTGTGCGCCGCATCGGGCCCCAGGTGCTGGAAGGCGGCCAAGGCGGCCTCATCGATGCGCATCGTCAGCGGCGGATGCGCCACCAGCATGCGCATGATCTTCAATTCCAGACCGACAGGCACGGGGCGGCCCGATTTCGGCGGCGCGCGGTGCGCCACGGCAACGGGCTTGGCCAGCTCGAACAGGGCTTCGATCTCGGCCGGCGTGGACTGCGTCAACTGGGCCAGGCCGCGCACGATCTGCAGGCGCAGGGACGACGGCGCCATCAGCTGCAGCAGCGGCTTGGCGTCGAACTGCACGCGGGCGCGCCCTTCCGGTTCCGACAGGTCATGCTCGCCCGACACTTCTTTCAACAAGAATTGCGACAGCGGCATGGCTTCATGCACCTGCTGTTCAAACCCCTCGGCGCCGAATTCGCGGATATAGCTGTCCGGATCGTGTTCCGACGGCAAGAACAGGAATTTGATGGTTTTATTGTCCGACACGTGGGCCAGGCTCGCTTCCAGGGCGCGGCGGGCGGCGCGGCGGCCAGCCTTGTCGCCATCGAAGCTGAAAATCACGTTATCCGTCTGGCGCAGCAGTTTTTGCACATGGGTGGGCGTACACGCCGTGCCCAGGGTCGCCACTGCCTGCGGGAAACCCATCTGCGCCAAGGCAACCACATCCATATAGCCTTCCGTCACCAGCACGTAGCCCGCGTCGCGAATGGCCTGGCGCGCCTCGAACAAGCCATATAGTTCGAATCCCTTGGAAAACAAGGGGGTTTCCGGCGAGTTCAGGTATTTTGGTTCGCCATGGTCGAGCACTCGGCCGCCAAAGGCGATCACTTGTCCCTTGGTATTGCGGATCGGGAACATGATGCGTTCGCGGAAACGGTCGTAGCGCTTGCGGTTATTGCCCTCTTCATCGACCTTGTCGATCACGAGACCGGCTTCGGCCAGGGCCACCACGTCGTATTCAGGGAAGACGGAGCGCAGATTATCCCAGCCGCCGGGCGCGAAACCCATGCCGAAGCGAGCGGCCACTTCGCCCGTCAAGCCCCGGTTCTTCAGGTAGGCGATGGCTTCGGGCGCGTGACGCAATTGTCCACGGTAATAATCGCAGGCCTGCGTCATGGCGTCGGACAGGGCCAGGCTTTGCGCCTGGATCTGCGCCCGCTGGGCCGGCGGGATCTTGTCGTCCGCTTCCGGCACGACCATGCCCACGTTCTGCGCCAGGTCCTTGACGGCGTCGACAAAGCCCATGCCCGAGTACTCGATCAGGAAGCCGATCGAAGTGCCATGCGCGCCACAGCCGAAGCAGTGATAGAACTGCTTGGTGGGGCTGACGGTAAAGCTGGGCGACTTTTCACTGTGGAACGGGCACAAGCCCATGAAATTGGCGCCACCTTTTTTCAGTTGCACATAGCGGCCCACGACATCGACGATATCGACGCGGTTGAGCAAATCGGAAATGAAGGATTGAGGTATCACTGGCTAGGGCGGGTCTTGTTATAGGTCAGACTATACTACCGCACGCGGCCTGAGGTTGAGCCAGGTCAACGTGTGGGCTGTTATTAACAGGCTGCCAGCGCGACGGCTGGCAGCCCTTGCTACTATTGTTGCTTACGCTGCCGGCGTCAAGGCTTTCTTGACCAGGGCGGACACCACCGTCATGTCGGCGCGGCCAGCCAGCTTCGGCTTGACGATGGCCATGACCTTGCCCATGTCTTGCGGACCGGCGGCGCCCGAGGCGGCCACGGCGGCAGCCACTTCGGCCGCCACTTCTTCGTCCGACAGGCCGGCAGGCATGTAGCCCGCCAGGTGCACCAGCTCGGCTTTTTCGATGTCGGCCAGGTCGGCGCGGCCACCGGCTTCGAACTGGGTGATCGAATCCTTGCGCTGCTTGATCATCTTTTCCACGATGGCCGTCACATGGGCATCCGTCAGTTCGATGCGTTCGTCGACTTCCTTGCGCTTGATTTCAGCCAGCAACAGGCGAATCGTGCCCAGCTTGCCCGCTTCCTTGGCGCGCATGGCGTTTTTCATGTCTTCGGTAATTTGTTCTTTCAAGCTCATGGCAATCCTCGTGTTGGTAAGTAGGGTTCGATGCTCGTGCAGGCACTCCAAGCAGGCGGCCACAAAAGCGAAAACCCGCTGCGGCGAACCGGAGCGGGTATGCGACTCATCTGAAGTATCACTCCAGGCGAATCAAAACAAAACCCGTGGCGAACAATGCGCCGAACTACCCGGGTTGGTTTTGACTGAACAGTCTTAGAATAATTTTTTCGGCAGTTGTTGGCTGCGGATGCGTTTGTAATGACGCTTGACAGCAGCTGCCAGCTTGCGCTTGCGCTCAGCTGTTGGCTTTTCGTAGAATTCGCGAGCGCGCAATTCGGTCAGCAGACCCGTTTTTTCGATGGTGCGTTTGAAGCGACGCATTGCGACTTCGAACGGCTCGTTTTCTTTAAGGCGAATAGTGGTCATGTAAAATTCAAACCGTTGAGGTGGTGTATAGGAAGAGATAGATAGTAGCAGCTTTTATTCGGAAAGGGAAGCCCCTCCCCCACTTGCGTGCGGCATGCAGCCTGCGGTCGCTGCCGGAATGTGGCGTAAACCACGCACCGGGGTGGCGCACCGGGCGCCAGAACCCCATCTTACAGAGTAGCTTACTGCAAGGCAATACCTGCCGCCACGCCGGAAGCCCAGGCCCACTGGAAGTTGTAGCCGCCCAGCCAGCCCGTCACGTCGACAGATTCGCCGATGAAATACAGGCCCGGCACTTTATTGGCCATCATGGTCTGCTGCGACAGCTCGCGCGTGTCGATGCCGCCGCGCGTCACTTCCGCCTTGCGGTAGCCTTCGGAACCGTTCGGCACGATGGACCAGGCATTGATGGCCTGGCCCAGCTTGCGCAGCTGCGCATCGGGCATGTCGGCGATGCGCGCGTCCGGCGCCAGGCCGTTGACGGCCAGCAGGCAGTCGGCCAGGCGTTGTGGCAGCCATTGCGCGACGATATTGCCCAGTTGCTTCTTCAGGGTGCCCTTGCCTTCGATCAAGGTCTGCGCCACGTCCACTTCCGGCAGCAGATTGATGACGATGGGTTCGCCCGGCAGCCAGTAGCTGGAAATCTGCAAAATCGCCGGACCCGACAGGCCGCGGTGCGTGAACAGCAAATCTTCGCGGAAACGCGCGCCCGTCGCCTTGCGTCCTTTCAGGCTGCCTGTTTCCACATCCACTTCCAGGGCGATGCCGGACAATTCCGCGAACGGCGCCCAGCTGGCCGCATCGAACGTCAGCGGCACCAGGGCCGGACGCGGCTCGACCATCGTCAAGTCGAATTGCTTGGCGATGCGGTAGGCAAAATCCGTGGCGCCGATCTTCGGGATCGACAGGCCGCCCGTGGCGATGACGACGCTGGCCGTCTCGATGTCGCCGCTATCGGTCTGCAGCACGAAGCCGCCATCCGCTTGCTGGACAACATTGTCGATCTTGCACGGCATGCGCCAATGCACGCCGCCAGCGGCGCACTCGTCCTTGAGCATGTCGATGATCAGCTCGGCCGATTCATTGCAAAACAGCTGGCCCTTGTGCTTCTCGTGGTAGCCGATCCGGTATTTTTTCACGAGCGCGAGGAAATCCTGCGGCGTGTAGCGCGACAGTGCGCTCTTGCAGAAATGCGGGTTTTCCGAGAGGAAATTTTGCGGGGTGGCATTGATATTGGTGAAATTACACCGTCCACCACCCGAGATGCGGATCTTTTCGGCCAGCTTGGCCGCGTGATCGATCAACACCACGCGCTTGCCTTGCTGGGCGGCAACAGCCGCACACATCATGCCGGCCGCGCCCGCGCCGATCACTGCCACATCAAATTGTTTTGCCATAAGAATTCCGGTCACCGCTGATTACAAAGACGCCATTGTAAACTGCGGCGACGCGGCTAGCGCGGCCGTGCTGCAATCTGCCGCGATGTCGTCAAGCATTGCTCCACCTGCTCGGCGATCGACGGCGGCACGGGCACGTCGCCGCGCAGCACGGCCGCGATCCAGGCCGCCGTCGTGGCTGCGTCGCGCTCGGCCGGCAAATGTGGCAACTCTTCCACCAGCAACTGCTTTTCCACCAGTACCGTACGCTCCACGCCATGGAACCAGTCGATCTGCTGCGCCTTGTTGGCGTTGGCCACCGTTTCTCCCTCCGTGCCGCGCATCAGGAAAGCGTCGCCGCGCGCGGGATCAGAGGCGGTGAGGAAATATTCGCCGAGCATTTCCAGGTATTCCGGATGCGTGTACGACACCAGGCGCAAGGCGGGACCGGCGAACGGCTGCATGATTTTCACCAGGGTGTGCGTGGAATTGCGCACGCCCAGCACGCGCCGCAACGACAGCATCCAGGATAAGCGCGGCGCCAGCGATGCTATGGGCAGGAAGGCGGCTTCGCCGCGCGCCATGGCGGCCTCGGCTTGCGCATGGTCCGTGGAAGCGGGCACGCCCAGCGCGGCCAGCACTTCGGCCGTCGTGATGCGGCCCGGGTCGCTGGTCACGCCATGCACGAGCACGGGTGCGCCCGCGCGCGCCAGCAGCAGCGCCAGCAAGGCCGTCAGGTTGGCCATCTTGCGCGCGCCGTTGTAGCTGGGAATGATGATCGGCGCAAATTCACCGGCCGGCGCGGCCAGCGGGGCAAATGAGGCTTCGGCCGCGTCGAGGAAGCCGGCGATCTCGTCCACGGACTCGCCCTTGATGCGCATCGATAACAAAATGCCGCCCAGCTCCAGGTCCGACACGCGGCCCTCGAGCATGGCGCGATACAGGGCGTGGGCATCCATGCGCGTCATGCTGCGCGCGCCGTTCTTGCCGCGTCCTATTTCCTTGATGAAACGTGCTGCGGGGAATGGCTCACCGGCCACATCGGTATGGGGTATGGAAACAGTCGTCATGGCGCCAGCTTACACGGATTTTAGCCCTTGCAGACGGGCTGGCAGGCGGCTTGGGCGAGTATGCAACAGTCTTCCAAGTTCTTTTTTGAATGAATCCGCATCGCGGCTGCATCCAAACGCGCCACCGCTGCGTATAAGACTGCACAGGGGGACTCATCATGGAACACGCGATCAAACGGGAAACGGCCTTCGTCGGCATCGAAACGAGCAAGCTGCTGCTGAAAGCCGTGCTGCTCTCGGGCAACGAAGTGCTGTGCAAGGTGCTGGAAAACGACGTGGCCGGCTACCGCTGGCTGCGCAGCTGGCTGCAAAGGAACGACGTGCCCGTCATGGGCTTGCGCGTCTGCATGCGCCTCGATATGCCGTACAGCGAGACGCCGGCGCGCATGCTGGCCGACATGGGCATGGTGGTTTGCGATGCCCAGCCCGCGCATCTGGCAGACTATCTGCGCGGCCAGAGCTTGCCCGATGACGCGGCGCACAGCGCCGTGGTGCTGGCCAACTACTGTGCGCACAGGCGCCCCGCGCGCTGGACGCCGCCCTCGCCCGCCTACGTGGAACTGCGGCTATGGCTGCGCCGCCTGCACGCCATCGAAGGCGTGCGCCAGCAGGAATCGGCGCGCCTGAATATGCATCTGCAGGCCGGCCAACATGCGCTGCACGCCCTGCTGCGCCAGCAGATCGCCTGCCTGGACGCACAGATACGCCAGCACGAAAGCGCCATCCTCGCGCATGTGCGGCGCTATCCCGGCCTGCCCCGGCCGCCCGAACTGGCCGGCAACTACCAGCGCATCGCCCGCTACAACGTTGGCGCCAGCCTGGCCGGCGGCCATTGAACGCACGGGGGCCGGCAGCGTGCCGGCCCTGCCATAAAAACAACTGAACCATTGCCGTTTTGGCCCCATCCCCGCCGCCAGGCCGCATTTCCGCTACACTATTGCCTCTTAAAGAACGCAATCGCGAAAGCCGAGCCAGAATCATGAATACGCCAGACATCGAAAATATCAACGTCACCTCTTTCGCGCCCATGCCGACACCGGCCGAACTGCACGCCAAGCTGCCCCTGTCGGAAAGCGCCTTCGACACCGTCAGCCGCGGCCGCGAAGCGCTGCGCAACATCATCGACCGCAAGGACCAGCGCCTGTTCGTCGTCGTCGGGCCATGCTCGATCCACGACCCCGTTGCCGGCCTCGATTACGCACGCCGCCTGAAAGCGCTGCAAGAGGAAGTCAAGGACACGATGCTGCTGGTGATGCGCGTGTATTTCGAAAAACCGCGTACCACCACGGGCTGGAAGGGATACATCAACGACCCGTACATGGACGATTCGTTCAAGGTCAACGAAGGCATGGAAAAGGCGCGCCAGTTCCTGCTCGACGTGTGCGAACTGGGCCTGCCCACCGCCACCGAAGCGCTGGACCCGATCTCGCCGCAATACCTGGGCGACCTGATCGCCTGGACGGCCATCGGCGCGCGCACGACGGAATCGCAGACGCACCGCGAAATGTCGTCGGGCCTGTCGACCCCGGTCGGCTTCAAGAACGGCACCGATGGCGACATCAGCATTGCGGTGAACGCGATCCTGTCGTCGGCGCATCCGCACTCCTTCCTGGGCATTAACGGCGAAGGCAATGTCGCCATCGTGCGCACGCGCGGCAACGCGTATGGCCACGTCGTGCTGCGCGGCGGCGACGGCCGTCCGAACTACGATTCCGTGTCGATCGCCATCGCCGAACAGGCGCTGGCCAAGGCCAAGCTGCCGGCCAACCTCGTGGTCGACTGCTCGCATGCGAACAGCTATAAAAAGCCGGAACTGCAACCGCTGGTGATGGCCGACGTGGTCAACCAGATCCGCCAGGGCAACCGCTCGCTGGTGGGCGTGATGATCGAATCGAACATCGTTGGCGGCAACCAGAAGATCCCGCAAGACCTGTCGCAACTGACCTACGGCTGCTCCGTCACCGACGGCTGCATCGACTGGGACACGACGGCAACCATGCTGCGCGATGCGCATGCACATTTGGTCAATCGCCCAAAATAATGCCGGCGATGTTGTCGGATTACGGCGCTTTGCGCCTAATCCGACCTACGAATTGAACCGCGTAAGCCGACACCACCACGCGGCATATCACGCCATCTGCACATGCGGCAGCACGGCGAACGATCCCGCCAGCGCCTGTTCCGCCTTGCTGGCCGGGATATTGAGTTCATTGACGTCCAGGTAAATGCGTCCGTCCAGGATGCGCACGGCGTACAGGCGCGCCATGCCCTGCACGGGCGCCACCAGGCGGCCCGAATCGAGCTCGATGATCCAGCTGTTCTGCGGCCCCATCAGGTTTTTCTCCATCAGCACCCCATGCGACAGCGGGCCGCCCAGGCAGGGCACCGTGTCAAGGAGCGCGTACACCGTATCGTCAGCTGCGCGAAACAGCGCCACGCCGGGTAAATCCTGCCACGCCAGGCCCCGCTGCACCATACGCGCACCCGCCAGCGGCATGTCCTTCAGGCGGCAAATCATTTTCCATTGTTCCGACATCGCTAGCTCCCTCGAGAAAGGTACACGCTTGCATAAGCAAGAGCGGTGCCAGTGCCGTCACAGGCGCAAAGCGGCCAGAATCCCGGGCAAAACCGGTCCGCGCCGCACTGCGCAAGTGCACACTGCCGCCGAAATGGTGCGCCGGCCGCACGGTGGACTGGCCGGCTTTCCTTTACAATGGCGGATTACTCCTCCCTATTTAGCACCTTCATGATTGTTCTTGGCGTCGAATCCTCCTGTGACGAAACCGGCCTGGCCTTGTACGACACGCAACGCGGCCTGCTGTCGCACGCCCTCTATTCGCAAGTCGCCATGCACGAGCAATATGGCGGCGTGGTACCGGAACTGGCGTCGCGCGACCATATCCGCCGCGCCATCCCGCTGCTGGAAGAAACCCTGGCCAAGGCCGGCATCACCCTGCCCGAAATCGACGCCATCGCCTACACGCAAGGCCCTGGCCTGGCCGGCGCGCTGCTGGTCGGTTCCTCCGTTGCCTGCAGCCTGGGCCTGGCCATCAATAAGCCGGTGCTGGGCATCCACCACCTGGAAGGCCATCTGCTGTCGCCCTTGCTGGCGTCGGAACCGCCGGAGTTCCCCTTCATCGCCCTGCTGGTCTCGGGCGGCCACACGCAGCTGATGCGCGTCGATGGCGTGGGCCAGTACACGATGCTGGGCGAAACGCTCGACGATGCGGCCGGCGAGGCGTTCGACAAGTCGGCCAAGTTGCTGGGCCTCGGCTATCCGGGCGGCCCCGCCATTTCGCGCCTGGCCGAATTCGGCGACCCGCTGGCGTATAAACTGCCACGCCCCATGCTGCACTCGAAGGATTTCAATTTCAGTTTCTCGGGCCTGAAGACGGCCGTGCTGACCGTGGTGAAAAACCATGAAGAAAAAGTCATCGCGAATATCTGCGAGCAGGACAAGGCGAATATCGCGCGTGGCTTCGTCGACGCCATCGTCGACGTGCTGACGGCCAAATGCGTGTCGGCCCTCAAGCACACGGGCTTGAAACGCCTGGTGATCGCCGGCGGCGTGGGCGCCAACGCGCAATTGCGCGCCTCGCTCAACGCGGCCGCCGCCAAGAAGCGCTTCAAAGTGTATTACCCGGAGCTGGAATTCTGTACCGACAACGGCGCTATGATCGCCTTTGCCGGCGCCATGCGCCTGCAGATCAATCCCGACGCCGCCAAGCACGATTACTCGTTCAACGTGCGCCCGCGCTGGCCGCTGGACGAGATCCGCGAAGTCTGATCACTTCAGCAGGAAGTTGCGCGCGCCCGCCAGGGCCGCGCCCTCTTCCACTGTTTCATCCTTCAATTCCACGCCCGACAACTGCCGGCTGAACGCCTGCGACAGCAAATAGTGCAGCCGGTACGCCGCCTGCGCATACGCCAGCCCCTCCGGGCGCACGTTCGAAATGCAGTTGCGGCGCTCGTCCAGCAGCCCCACCTTGGGCGCCCACGTCAGGTACAGGCCCAGGCTGTCCGGGGAACTCAAGCCCGGGCGCTCGCCGATCAGCACCAGCACTGCCTTCGCTTGCAGCATTTGCCCCACCTCGTCGCCGATGGCCACCCGTCCTTGCGCCACGATGTGCAGCGGCGACAGCGTCCACGCCTCCAGCGCCAGCCGTTCGCGCAGGGCGGCCAGGAACGGCGCCGCGTGGCGCTGCACGGCCAGCGCCGACAGGCCGTCGGCCACCACCAGCGCCAGATCCACACCCTGCGCCGAGGCCGCCAGCCGCGCCCGTGAAGCGTCGTCGAGCCGGCGTCCCAGGTCGGGCCGCTGCAGGTAGTCGGCGCGCGTGGCGGCCGCGCTGTGCAGCTGCACGCAGTCTTGCCCTTGCGCGGCCAAGTCGCGCGCGAGGACCTCGCCGTCGAGCGCCAGGTGCACGGCGTCGCGCGCCTGCGCGTGGGCCAGCTGGAACGCCAGCTGCGCCTTGGTCGGCACGCTCACGCCGCGCCGTCCCAACGCGATGCGCGCCGCCGTATGCGCGCGCAGCGCCTGCCAAGGATAGTTTTCATCCATGCGTTCTCCCTAGTCGTCCAGGCGCAGCAGGGCCGCCTGGAAGGCCGGCGCCAGCGCTTCGCTCAAGCGGTCCTGCCCATCCGTGATCCGCATGCGCGCCAGCCAGGCCGCGAATTCCGGCGCAGGGCGCAAGCCCAGCACCCTGCGCGCATACAGGGCGTCGTGGAACGAGGTGCTCTGGTAGCCAAGCATGATGTCGTCCGCGCCCGGCACGCCCATGATGAAATTGCAGCCGGCCACGCCCAGCATGGTCAGCAAGGCGTCCATGTCGTCCTGGTCCGCTTCCGCATGGTTGGTGTAGCACACGTCGCAGCCCATGGGCAGCCCAAGCAGCTTGGCGCAGAAATGGTCTTCCAGCCCCGCGCGCATGATCTGCTTGCCGTCGTACAGGTATTCGGGGCCGATGAAGCCGACGACGGAATTGACCAGCAGCGGCTGATACGCACGCGCCACCGCATACGCGCGCGCTTCGCACGTCTGCTGGTCCATGCCCTGGTGGGCGCCCGCCGACAGGGCGCTGCCCTGCCCCGTCTCGAAATACATGACGTTGTTGCCCACCGTGCCGCGCCCCAGCGACAGGGCCGCCGCCTGCCCCTCGGCCAGCAGAGACAAATCGATGCCGAAGCTGCGGTTGGCTGCCTGCGTGCCCGCCACCGACTGGAACACGAGATCGACGGGCGCGCCGCGGCGGATCGCCTCGATCGTATTGGTGATGTGGGTGAGCACGCACGACTGCGTGGGAATCTGGTACTGGTCGATGACGGCGTCGAGCAGGTGCAGCAGCGACACCACCTGCGCCACGTTGTCGGTGGCGGGATTGATGCCGATCACGGCGTCGCCGCTGCCCAGCAGCAGGCCATCGAGTATGGAGGCGGCAATGCCTGTAGCGTCGTCCGTCGGGTGATTCGGCTGCAGCCGCGTGGACATGCAGCTTTCCAGGCCCAGAGTATTGCGAAAGGCCGTGACGACCCGGCACTTGCGCGCCACCAGCACCAGGTCCTGCAGGCGCATGATTTTCGAGACGGCGGCCGCCATTTCCGGCGTGATGCCGGCTGCGACGCGCGCCAGCGTTTGCGTATCCGTCGCGTCATCCAGCAGCCAGTCGCGAAAGTCGCCCACGCACAGGTGCGCGATCGGCGCAAAGGCGGACCGGTCATGGCCATCCATGATCAGGCGCGTGACTTCGTCGTCTTCGTACGGCACCAGCGCCTCGCTGAGGAAGAGCGGCAGCGGCACGTCCGCCAGCGCCAGCTGCGCCGCCACCCGCTCCCGCGCGCTGGCTGCCGCCACGCCTGCCAGCACGTCGCCCGAACGCAGCGGCGTGGCCTTCGCCAGCAGCTCTTTCAGGCTGGCGAACGCATAGGTATGACTGTCTATCGTATGGCTGAAGCGGGGCATGGTTCGGTTCCTCCCATGCCCATTCTACGCCAGGCTACAGGCTGCGCAGCGCCCCTTCCAGTTGCGGATAGCGGAAAACAAAACCGTCGGCCAGCAAGCGGCGCGGCGCCACCCTTTGACCTTCCACCAGCAAGTCGGCCTGCTCGCCCAGCAAAGCGCGCATTAGGAAGGCCGGCGTGGGCATGACACTGGGGCGGTGCAGCACGGCCCCCGCCACTTGGGCGAAGCGGCGCTGCGCTATGGCTTCCGGCGCGCAGAAGTTATAGGCGCCGCCCACTGCCTGTTCTTCGCTGCGACGCGCCAGATGGGCGATGCCGCGGATCACGTCGCGCACATGCACCCACGTGACCCACTGCTTGCCGCTGCCCAGCGGGCCGCCCACGCCGAAACGGACCGGCAGCAGCATTTGCGGCAGCGAACCCTGGTGGCCGAAGACGAGGCCAAAGCGCATGCAGCCCACCTGCACGCCATAGCGTTCCGCCTGGCGCGCTGCCGCTTCCCACTCCTGGCACAGCTGCGACATGAAGATGGCTTGCGGCGCACTCTCCTCCGTCAATTCCGTGTCGTCGCCTTGCGGCTGCACACCGTAGTAGCCGATGGCCGACGCCGACAGCAGTACCCGTGGCTTGTGCTGCGCACGGGCGATCCACGCCACCAGTGCCTGCGTCAGCGCGACCCTGCTGCGGCGCAGGGCCGCCTTGCGCGCGTCCGTCCAGCGCTTCCCGACGATGCGCGCGCCGGCCAGGTTGACGACCATGTCGATGCGCTGCGCATCCGCCAATTCGTCGAACGACTGGATGCAGCGCACCTGGCCGTCGAACATCCACGCGGCCTGCTTGGGCTGGCGCGTCAGCACCGTCACGGCATGGCCGTCGGCCAGCAAGGCGCTGACCAACTGCTGGCCGATGAAACCCGTGGCGCCCGTCACCAGCACGGACTGCGGCGTGCTGGCAAAGCGCAGGTGTTCCTCTTGCTCTGCCGTCTCCTGCACCTTGCGCCGTCCCAGCTGCCACACGGCATACGCGTCGCGCAGTCCGGACAAGCCCACGCCCACGCCGCACAGGGCAAGGAAGACGCTGAGCCAGCCATACGGCTGCCACACGAGGGCCGTCGGCAAGGTCGCCCATTCGCTGCTGTTCAACGCCAGCAAGGCGATAAATGCGCCCGCGTTAATCGCCAGCACCGTGTGCGTGACCCGCTCCGTGGCGGGCAAAAGGCGCGTCTGGTCTTCGACGACGAAGTCCCACAAGGTCAATACGATTTCCACGCCAAACACGATGACCAGCGCCCAGGCCCAGGCGCCATGCCACTCCCATGCCGCCAGGCCCACGAACAGCAGGCTGTAGATCAGGGCGCGCGTTGCGTGGATCGTCAATTCAAGGCGCGCCGACGCCTTTTGCGGCAGCGCCTCCGTGATTTCATGGTGGTAGATGGTATCGAAGGCGCCCAGGCAGCCTTGCGCCGCCATCAGTTGCAGGGCCAACAGATGCGTATTCATGGTGTCTCCTTGTGATTTTGCGGTGCGGCCGATTCGCGGAACACGCCCGCCTGGGTGAACGTGGTGCCGAACAGGGCGTGGCGGATCTCGATGCGGATGTTGAACTGCTGCGGCGTCTCGTTGCGGTGGCACAGATAGGTCTTGCCGGGCGTGAGCATGCCCGGCAGCGGCAGGCGCCAGCCGAAAAGATCGAGAAAATAGCCGTCGCTGGTGAAGTGCAGATTGCCGTCCTCGACATGCAGCACCAGCTTCATGCCCAGGCCCATGCCCACGTATTCGAGAACTGCACCTGTCGCGCTTTCCGCCATGTAGGAGGTGAAGCGGATCGGCGCGCGCCCATGCAGGCGGTAGGTGCGCTGCTTGAAGATGAAGGGGCAGCCGGGGCGCGAATAGACTTCGATATCGACTGGGAAATCGTGATCGTCATGCGGGATCAAAGCGCCGTCAATGAAGGGGCGCGTCAACCAGCCGAGGAATTTTCCCAGGCGCGAGCTGGTGAGTTCACTGAGCTCCCCACGGTAATACAGGGGCTGGCCCGGCGCGGGATTTTTCTCGAAGCGGCGGCGGATGTCCGGGTGCAGCGTGAGCCACTGCGCACCCATCACCTTCTTGAACAGCTCTCCTTCCGAGGGGCCGTTCATGATTTTGCGCGCTTGCCAGGTTTGTCTTCCGGGCTGAGGAACTTGGCCACCTTGCCCCCCATCGACAGCATGCGCTGCAGGGTCGCTGGCGGCAAATTCTTGTAATCGCTGTAGGTGCTGCTGAGCATTTCCAGGAAGGCCAGCACTTCACCCATGCGCTCCAGGGTGGCCGGTGGAATGGCCGCATCGTGCTCGCCCTCGATCGCGCATTCACGCAGCACCGTCAGCGTGGGATCGATCTCGCGCCGCTTGCGCTCCTCCATGATGACGCGGAAGATTTCCCACACATCCTGCAGGGCGACGAAATGGTCGCGCCGGTCCCCCATCACGTGCGTGATGCGCGCCAGGCCCCAGCTTTGCAATTCCTTCAGGCTGTTGCTGACGTTGGACCTGGCCACGTTCAGGCTGGCCGCGATGTCTTCCGCCGTCAGCGGTTCATTCGCCAGGAACAGCAGCGCGTGGATTTGCGCCACCGTGCGGTTGACGCCCCAGCGCGTGCCCATCTCGCCCCAGTGAAGGATATATTTTTGCGTGGTGGGACTCAGTTCCATGATTTTCTCTTATTTCTGTCGTTACAGAAATGTAAGACCAAACGGAAATCGAGTCAAGGACGATTCATCACGTGCGGGCGGGCGGCTGGCCCATGGCACGCAGGAACTGCTGCTGCGAGGCGTGCAGCTGGCCGTAACCGAGTTCGCGGTACACGAGGCCGTGGCGCGGCGCCAGTTCGGCCAGGATGCGCGCCAGCGCCGGGTAGTGGCGATGATTCCAGGTGGGGAACAGGTGATGCGTCAGGTGCAAGTTCAAGCCACCGAGCCAATAACCGAGCCAGCGCAGCGCGCGCGGTTTCGGCGTCCAGTCGCAGGCCGTGTAAAACGTGTGCTGGTACCAGTCGTGCGGCAAGGTGCCGTCCTCGCCCGGCTGAAAGAATTCCACTTCGGCCCAGTGCGTGCCGAGGATCAGCGCCACCAGCGCGCACGAGGCGATCATCTGGCCCAGGAAATACGCGCCCAGCACCACGTTCCAGGCTATGCCGTGCTGCTGCAGCACCCACATGGGCAGCGCCAGCACCAGCGCCACGTGGCCCAGCTTCCAGCCGAGGAACGACAGCCAGCCGCGCCAGCCCTGCAAGCGGCTGTGCGCGGCCACGGGCGTCTTGCCGAAGCGGTCCAGCCAGTCGCCATACCAGTTCAGGTACGGCAGCGACAGGGCCGCCACCACGGGCCAGTACAGGTATTGATAGCGGTACTGGGGCGACCAGCGCTGGAACGGCGTCTGGCGCAGGAAGGGGTTCGGTTCCGTATCGAGGTCATAGCCTTCCACGTTCGCATACGTGTGATGGAAGTGCACGTGGCGGATGGTCCAGAAATCCGTATCCACGCCCACGGGCAAGCCCACCAGGCGTATCAGCACGCGGTTCAGGAAGCCCCGGCGGAAGACGGCGCTGTGAGCCGCGTCGTGCAGGGTATTCATGGCCAGCGCCATGGCCGCGACCAGGCAGGCGACATAGCTGGCGACAAACGGCCAGGTGCCGTCGGCGTTCAAGGCCAGCGCATACAGGCCCACCGTCAGCGCGGCCAGGAACACGGTTTTCGCATGCAGGCGCGCGTCGCCGAAGCGGTGCGTTCCTTCATCCGCCAGGTAGGCGTCGGCGCGGGCGCGCAATTCGCGGCGGAAGGCGGAATCGCGGGCGGGCCGGAAGCGCAGCGGCGGCAACGAAGGTACAGGCTGCGTCACGCGCGCGTCCCCGCTGCGGCAGGCCACCACAGGCGGCGCGCGCCATCGAGGCCATGCGCCAGCAGCGCGGCCAGGAAGACCATGCCCCACACATCGCGCGCGCCATACCAGCCCAGGTACAGGGCCGGCATGGCCAGCGCGATGGCCACCCAGGCGATGGCGCCCCAGCGGCGCGCATCCGACAAGCCGCCCAGCGCCAGGGTGCCGCCGAAAATCAGCGCGAACAGGATCGCCTGCTGCGCGCCGGCCAGCACCGCTTCATGGTTGACGTAATAGATCACGAGGCCAAACAAAATCACGCCGCCGATGCCGATGAACAGCTCGGGCACGTGGAAAGTGCCGCGCGACTGCCAGTGGGGAAAGCGCGCGCGCAGCCATTTAAACAGTTTGCCGTTGCTGGCCAGCAGAGGGTTGTGCGTGGGCGTCATGCCCTTCACGCCATAGCGCATTTCCACGCCCTCGAGTTCGGGCTGGAAGCTGCCGAACAGCCTGTCCCACAGCAGCAGGGTGCCGCCGAAATTGCGGTTGATGTAGCGTTTGTCCGTGCCGTGGTGCACGCGGTGGTGCGACGGCGTGACCATGAATTTATCGAGGATGCCGGATTTGTTTACCAGCGCATTGTGGTTGTAGAACTGCACCGTGTAATGCAGGGACGAGACGACGAGGAAGATTTCCAGCGGCACGCCCAGCACGGCCAGGATGGCGATGAAGGGGAAATTCGTCAGCGACGAATACCAGGAATTGCGCACGCCCAGCGACAGGTTGAAATGCTCGCCCTGGTGGTGCACCACGTGCACGGCCCACAGCAAAGGAATCTTGTGGTGCAGCCGGTGCATCCAGTAAAAGCACAGGTCCCAGGTAAAAAACGCGAAGATCCACTGCACCGCCACGGGCCACTGGTCGACGACGTGCAGGTTCGCATGGCGCAGCAGCAGGGCGAAGGCCGCCACCTCCACGCCGCGAAATACCCACATCAGGATATGGCCGGAATTGAGGTTGAAGATCACGTCCTTCCACGGCACGGGTGTCTTGCGTACCCATTTAAGTATCAAGAGTTCGGCCAGCACGAAGGCCAGCATGATCAGGAACGACAGGGCAAATGGATTCATCATGGTGCGGTGTTGATGGAAACGGCGCGGCGGGCAGCCAAGGATACCTGCATTTTCGCCAGCATGCCGCCAGCGATGCCAACAAACAGGCCGGCGGCCAGGTCGACGCTCACGTGCCGGCGCAGCGCGATGATGGCGTAGCAGATGGCCACGCCCAGCACCAGGGCCAGCGCGGAGCGCAGCAGCTGGTATTTGTCGCACAAGGCCCACACGCACAGCAATGTCAGGGCGCCGTGCAGCGAAGGCAGGCAGTTTTGCGTGGAGTCCGCCGCCTGCAGCATGCGCAGCGCCTGCGTGCTCCAGGCGCTCCCCTCGCCCACGGGCGGATAGGCGAGCGTGGTCGGATACAGCAGGAAGACCACGCCGCAGATGACGGCGGAAAGCGCCATGGCGCGCGCCAGCCAGCGTACCCTCGCCGCATCGGCTGTCAGGTAGGCGTACGGGATCAGGATGAAGAAAGACAGATACAGCCAGATGGCAGAGTCGCTGTAGGGAATGGCGCGGTCGATGGCCGTTTCCGGCAGCAGTACCCCCTGCCCTTGCAGCAAATCGCTGGAAAAATACACGAGGCCGACGCTGCCCCAGCCGGCCAGCAGGTGCAGCAGGCGGGAATACAGCGTCATGGTGTCTACAGATTTCATGCGGTGGCAAGGCGCCGGATGCGGCGCCGTTTCATGGTGGGATCAAAGGAAGGCAGCTCACTGCTCGCCGTCCAGGCCAAGCTATCGACAGCCACGCCCAGGCCCTGCAGCACCGTGGCCAGATGCGCGCGCAGGGCGGCCAGGCCGGCGGCGTCCAGCGCCGCGTGCAGTTGCAAGGCACTATCGTCCGTTTGCACCAGGCGGTAATCGGCATCGGCCGGCAAGGCTTGCGCAAACGCGCGCGTCAACACGTCGGCAAACACGGCAACGGTTTCACCGCCGTTCGCCGATGGCAAGGATGGCAAGAACAGCATATCGTCGCAGCGCCCTTCGATGCCATCGATGGCGCGCGTGGCGCGGCCGCATGGGCATGGCGTGGCGCGCGCGAGCAGGATGTCGTCCAGGCGGTAGCGCACGATGGGCTGCGTGATGCGCGTGAAGTCGGTAATCACTGGCACGAAGCGCCGCTGCTCACCATCGAGCCACTGCGGCTCGATGTGCACATACTCTTCGTTCAAATGCAGCACGCCGTGTTCGCAGCTGCTGGCGAGGAAACCCTCCGTAGCCTGGTAGATTTCATGCACGGCGCCAAATGCCTGCACGATCAGCGCGCGGTCCTGCGCTTCCAGCACTTCGGCGACCGAAATGACTTTTTTCGGCGCCAGCGCCAGGCTGCCGTCGATGACGCGCAGGGCCAGCTGGCGCAGCACCTGGGCCGGCGCGACGATGACGGATGGCCGGTATTGCGCCAGCCGCGCGCACAGCGCATCGAACGGTTCGAACAGATCGTAAAAAGCAAAGGTCAGCCAAGGCGAACGCACGGCCGTGTACAGATTGCTGTTCGCGCGCAGGAACAGCGCGACCCGTTCGCCGGAGAACAGGCCGTCGGGCAGCGCCTTGGCCAGCATCACGCCCGCCCATTGGGCTTTTTCGCGGGGGCTGACGGTAAACACGGCGCGCCGCGACGAAGTGCCCGACGACAGGCCCACCGTGATGTCGCCCACGGCCGGCGTGAAGTCGCGGCTATGCTCGGCCGCCATGGCCGCGTCCATCGCCTGGGCCAACGTGATTCCTGCTGTGTTCATGGCGTCGAAATGCTCGAGCATCAGCGCCTTGTTCATCGTCGGCCAGGCATCGAGCGGCAAGTTGCGGTATGGAGCAAAGTAGCGGCTGCGCGCGCACAGCACATCGATGAAACGGGCCAGCTGCTGTTGCTGGTAGGCGTCCAGCTGCCCGCGATCCGCAAAGCGCAAGCGGCGCGTGCGCCAGTACGACAGCAACAGCCAGACGATACGCTTCACGGGCGGCCCGCCACGGCAATGTAGTCGGCCGTATCTTCGTGCGTGATGCGGATCTGCGCATTGCCCGACCGGTGCAACTGATGCAGCCGGTTCAGGGTGGCGTAATACGGCGCGCGCTTGTGCTGGATGATGAACGACAGTTCCGACGGTCCGCGCAGCTGCTGGAAACTCTCCGGCACCCAGGCCGCATCCGACGCCAGCAAGGTCCAGCCGCCGTCCTGCAGCACGAAGGCGCCCAGATGGCCGATGGCGTGGCCGGGCAAGTCGACGATATAGATTTCTCCCGTGCCGCTGACGTCGCGCCCGTGCGTGAATGGCAGCAGGGCCGCCGGCAGGGCCGTCTCGGGCACGCTTTCGACAAAGCTCAATCGGTCCGCAATATCGGTCGGCAGCAGCTCGGGCACGAAGGCCTGGCGCACGGCGGCCACGCCGGACAGGCCGCGCACGGCATCCCAGCCCGTTTTCGAGGCCATCAGCCGCGCGCCGGGAAAGTCGCGCAGGCCGGCGATATGGTCGGCGTGGAAGTGCGACAGCAGCAGGGTGTGGATGTCGCCGGGCGATACGCCATGCGCGCGCAGCTGGCCCTGCAGCGACTCGTTCTCGTCGAAGAAAATCGGCGTCACCCACGCATACATGCGGTACACGCCTTTCGACGTGGCGGCGCGGAAGTGTTCGGCGTAACCGGTGTCCCACAGGTACAGGCCCGCGCGCGTCTCGAGCAGGTAGGCGCGCGAGGGGAAGCAGCGGCTGGCCAGCCCGCTGCCTTTCAGGACCATGCACGAAGGATGGGTGCAATGGCCGACGCGAAACGCGGTAATCCTAGCCATTGCGCTCCTTGCCTACCTTGTGCGCCGCCGCCTCCTGGCGCATCCACTGCGCCGTGCGGGCGATGCCGTCCTGCAGGCTGACGATGGGGCGGTAGCCGAGCACCTTGCGCGCCTTGGCGTTATCGAGCGTCATGTCGAAACTGAGCGCGCCGATGCTGTAGGGCGTCAGCGATGGCTCGCGGCGCGTGAAGCGCGAGGCGAACTGCATCAGGCGCGCGACCACCGCCAGCACGCGGTAAGGCACGCTGACGATCTCGAACGGCTGCTGCAGATGGTCGCAAAACAGGGTGCGCAAGATGTCGCACAGGCGCGCCGGCTCGCCATTCGTGATGTTGAAGGCCGCGCCGGAAGCGATGGTCTTGTGCACGGTGGCCAGCCACATCGCATGCACGACGTTGTCGACATAGGTGACGTCGATGGTGGCCGCGCCGCCGTTGGGCAGCGGCAGCTTGCCGCCGCGCTCCCGCAGCACCCTCGCCAGGCGCGGAATCAACACCTGGTCGTGCGGGCCGAAGATGGCGCGCGGGCGCAGGATCACGCACGTCATGCCGCGCTGGCGGTCGACGCACTCCTGCACCAGCTTTTCCGCCATCGCCTTGCTGCGCGCATACGCGTTGACGAAGGCGTCGGGGCGGAAGGTTTCCGGCACCTCGTAGCGGTTGCGGTAGTCGAAATAGATGGCGGGGGTGGAGATGTGCACGAAGCGCGCCACGTGCAGGCTGGCGGCCGCGCGCAGCAACTGGGCCGTGGCCGTGACGTTGGCGGCGATGAAGTCGCGCTCCGCGCCCCAGGGCGACGACAGCGCGGCGCAGTGCCAGACGGCGTCCATGCCGCGCACCAGTTCGTCGACCTGGCGCGGCGTGGCTTGCGCCAGATCGAGCGCGACAAATTGCGCGCCCATGCGTTCGAGTTCGCGGCCCACGGCGGCGTTGCGGCCCGTGGCGCGCACTTCCACGCCCTGCGCCAGCAGGGTGCGCACGGCATTGCGCCCCAGCCCGCCCGTCGCTCCCGTGACCAGAATCCGCCTCATCACACCACCTTCACAGGTCAAGTATCATGCCGCCGATGGTCAGGCCTGCGGCCGTGCCCATCATCAGCAAACGCTGGCCTGCCACGGCCCGCCCCGTCATCACCGCCTCGTGCAGGGCGGTGGGCAAGGACGCGGCCACCTGGTTGCCATGCGTTTCAAAGATCTTGATGATTTTAGCATCGGGAACGTCGAGGATGCGCGCCGCATGCGCGAGGCCCAATGGGCTGGCCTGGTGCGGCACGACCACGTCGATCTTTTCCAGTCCCGCGCCCGATTCCTGCATCAGTTCCGCCAGGAAATCCGGCATCACCTTGACGGCCAGGCGGAAGACGGCCTTGCCATCCATGCGGAACAGGTAGTCGCCCGGTTCGCAGCCATTGCGCGGATTGCGCTCGGTGCCGCCGCCGCGAATTTCGCAGTAGCGCCGCCCTTCCGGATACGTGCCCATCTTGTAGGCGCGGATGCCGGCGCTGCCGTCGCCCCGCTCGACGATGACGGCGGCGGCGCCGTCGCCAAAGATCATCGACGCTTCCGGCTCGCTCCAGTCGACGCCGCGCGAGGCGAGGTCCGACGAGACGATGGCGATGCGCCGGTAGGCGCCGCCGGCCAGCATGGACGCGGCCACGCGGAAAGCGGCCATGAAGCTGAGGCAACTGGCATTGACGTCGAAGCTTTGCGTGCCGGGCGGCAAGCCCGCATGATCGGCCACGAAGCAGGCCGTGTTCGGCAACGCCTGCTCGGGCACGCCGCAGGCGCAGATCAGCAAGTCGATATCGGCCGGACGCAGGCTGGCATTCTTCAGCGCGTCGAGCAGGGCGGCGGCGCCCAGCTGGCTTTGCGACTCATCGGGCGCGGCGACAAAGCGCGACAGCACGCCGCTCTTGCGCAAAGTGTAGCCGGCCGGATGGCCCAGTTTCAGGTCCAGGCTCTCGGAGGTAACGCTGTGCGACGGTACGGCTTTGCCCGTCGCGATCAGGCGAACTGGAATCATGTCAGCCTTAAAAAAGTAAAGTAAATACGGTTGATGAAGGGTTGACGCGCTAATCGCGTGCCAGCGGCGGCAATGCAACACCGCAGTTCTTGCAGAAGTTGGCATCGTCATCGAGCCCTTCTTTCAGGCACGTGGGGCAGGTACGCGTGGTGACCAGCTTGGAGCTGCGCTGTACCGTCATCTCGGCGCTGATAATGCCGGTAGGCACTGCCAGGATGCCCCAGCCCAGCAGCATCATCAGCGAGGCGATGGTGCGCCCGATGTCGGTCTTCGGCGTGATATCGCCGAAACCGACCGTGGTCATGGTGCTGATGGCCCAGTATATCGACGTGGGGATACTGCTGAAGCCGTTTTCCGGCCCTTCCACGACGTACATCACCGTGCCCAACAGAAAGACCACCATCATGACGAACGACAGGAAAATGAGGATCTTGCGCCGGCTGGCCAGCAAGGCCCGCCCCAGCACCGTATATTCATGCACATACGACGTGAGCTTGAGGATACGGAACATGCGCAGCAGGCGCAAAATGCGCACGTCGATCAGCACGTGCGCGCCCGGCAGCAGCAAGCCGATGTAGGTCGGCACGATGGCCAGCAAGTCGATAACGCCGAAAAAGCTCTTGGCGTAGCGCACCGGATGCTGCAGGCACGCCAGGCGGGCGAAATATTCGATGGTAAATAAAATGGTGAAAAACCATTCGAGCGCCGTCAGCCAGGTGCCATAGCGCTCGGCCACGGAGGCGACACTGCTGAGCACGACCACCGTCACGCTGATCAGGATGGCGGCGATCAGCAGCAAATCGAAGGCGCGGCCCGTGCGCGTTTCCGCCTCGAAGATGACGGTGTACACCCGCTCGCGCCAGCCCCGCTCGGGCTTGCCATATTTTTGCTGCGTTTCCTGCGCCGCCAGCTGCTGCGGCGTCAAGGGCGCCGCTCCGCTCTTTGTCGCGGCTTTCATGTGGTTGATGTGCTCATATACTATTATTGTATAGATAATTGACAAAGCACGGCGACACGCACTGTTGCGCTACGGCAGCACTACGACAGCTTTTTCGCCAGCAGCACGGCATTGCGCCGGTCGCGCTCGGCCTGCACGATGTCCGTCGTACGCGCTTCCGACAGGCCCACCGTGTGCAGCACGGTGGCCGTCAGTTGCAGCGCCGATTCCAGCGCCTCGGGCACGACCAAGGTGGCGCCCGCCTGTATCAAGGCCACGGCATGGGCCTCGTCGCGGGCGCGCGCATACACGGGCAGCTGCGGATATTCGCGGCGGATCGATTTCACGGCGTGCAGCACGGAGGCCGCATGGTCCATGGTCAGCACGACGGCAGCAGCCCGGTCCGCATTCACCTTTTGCAACAGTTCCGCGCGCGACGCATCGCCGAAATACACGGGGAAACCGCGCGGATGCAGGGTCGTCACCAGGCGCGCATCGTTTTCAATCGCCACATACGCGATATCCTGCTCCGTCAGCACCTTGGCCAGCAACTGCCCCACCCGGCCGAAACCGGCGATGATGACGGTGCTGCCCTGCGGCGGCAGCGCGCCGTGCGCCAGGTCGGCCAGTTGGTGGTGGTGGCGCTGTTCCCACCAGTTGCCGAACGCGCGCGCGGCCTTGGCCAGCGCCGGCGTGGCAAACAGGCTCAGGCCCACCACCAGCATGACGAACTGCGCCACTTGCGGGCCGATCAATTTCGTGCCCAGCGCATACGCGACAACGATAAAGGCGAATTCGCCGCCCTGCCCCAGCAGCACGCCCGTTTCCACGGCGCGCCCCCAGTGAAAGCCGCCGATGCGGAAAATCACGCTGATGACCAAAGTCTTCAGCGCAAACAGGCTCAGCACGGCCAAGGGAATCAGCACAGGCGACTTGAGGATTTCGCGCACGTCGATCTGCATGCCCACGGACATGAAGAACAAGCCCATCAGCAAGCCCTTGAAGGGCTCGATCGTCACCTCCACTTCGTGGCGGAATTCCGTTTCCGCCAGCAGCAGGCCAGCCAGCAAGGCGCCCAGCGCCATCGACAGGCCCGCCAGATACGTCAGGCCCGCAATGCCCAGGGTGCTGAGCAAGGTCAGGGCCATGAACACGTCGGGCTGGCGCTTCTTGACGAAAAACTGGAACAGCGGGCGGATGACCCTGCGGCCCAGCAGATAGATCAGCAGGATGGCGCCCGCCGATTTCACGGCCGCAAAGCTGAGCAGATACGCCAGGTCGTCGCTGCGCCCGCTGGCGAACACGTCGATCAGGATGAACAGCGGCACCACCATCAAATCCTGGAACATCAAGATGGAAAAGCCCGCCTGGCCGGCCGGCGTCTGCAGGGAGCGCTGATCGGTCAGCAACTGCATCACGACGGCCGTCGACGACAGCGACAGCACCAGGCCCAGCACGATGGACGCTTCCAGCGACAGGCCAAAGTAATACGCGACACCGCCGATCAGGCAGGCGCTGACGGCCACCTGCCCCACGCCTGCGCCGAACACCCAGCGCCGCAGCGCCCACAGCCGTTCCGTCGACAGTTCCAGGCCGATCATGAACATCAAGAACATCACGCCCAGCTCGGCCAGGCCGCTCACCTGCTCGGCCCGCACGAACGAGAAATACGTGAGCCATGTGAAGTCGCCCGCCCACAGGCCGAAGCCGAACGGACCGAACAGGGCGCCCACGGCCAGGAAGCCGAGCACCTGGTTGACCTTCAGGCGTTGCAATAGCGGAATAAAAATCCCGGCCAGGGCGAGAAACAGCAGGGTTTCTCGCAAATACGGTAAGGCGTGCTGCTCTTCCAAAATAATCCTAACTTAATGATATTCATGCCGAATTGGCAATTATTGCATGCTGGGCCGTGGCAAAACAGGCGCACACGCGATATTTTTTGCC
Source organism: Janthinobacterium sp. Ant5-2-1 (assembly GCF_001445815.1). NCBI lineage: Bacteria > Pseudomonadati > Pseudomonadota > Betaproteobacteria > Burkholderiales > Oxalobacteraceae > Janthinobacterium > Janthinobacterium sp. Ant5-2-1. Next base: position 46,150 of record NZ_LNCE01000046.1, read on the forward strand.
CAAGAGCAACACATCCGTTCTCTATTTCGGCAGCGCCAGCATGTCCGCGCGGGGGCGGTCCCAGCCCGGCACGTAGGCGGGACATGGCCGGCTGCGGAACTGTTGCAATTCGACGGTCGTGAAATTGGGCTGCATGCCGGGATTGAAACGCACGTCCGTCAGCTTGTCCGCATTCAACCTGGGCATGCGGGCAAAGCGGAACCAGGCATCGACATAGCAATTGTCTTCCTGCAAGGCGCGCAAGGCCGCCAGGCTGCCCGCCGCCTGGGCGGACACGGCAATGCCGGGCGCCAGTTGCTGCTTCTTGCCCGTCTCGGCCAGCCCCGCCGGGCAGGCGGCGGGCGCCAGCGATGCGGGCAGCAGGCTCATGGTGCCGCGCCGCAGGGTGTACACGTCCGTCTTGCTGTCGAGCGAGACATAGATCCAGCACAGCGGGTTGCTGGGAAACGCCGTCATCGCCACGTCCCACACGCGCGTGCCGGGGTCGAGCCGCTGCACGGCCGCCTCGATGCGCGTACGGCCGAGGGCCGAGGCCACGCCCTGCGTGCCAATAAACGTAGCGGCCAGCGCGAAGGCCAGCAGCAACGGCCCGCGTCCCCGCTCGCCAGCCCGCCCCTGCAGCACGGCCAGGATCGCGCCCAGTCCCAACAGCACGGCCAGCGAAGCGGGCGCCAGGTAGGTTTTATAGGTGAAGAAACACAGGGCCGCCGCCAGCCCCGCCAGCAGCACACTTTTCACGATGCCGTAGCGCAAGGACATGATCACAGGCACGCCCAGCAGCACCCAGAACATCGGTTCGACAATGAAGACCATGTCGCCATACAGCCAGCGGCTGTCAAACGGATAAAACGGGTGCAAGCCATAGGAATTGAGGAAATCCATGCCCATGTGCAAGCAGAATCCCAGCAGCAGACAAGCGGCCAGGCCGATGCGGGCGGGCACGCTTTCCTTCAGCAGCCGGCGCGCGCCCGGCCATAGCAGCCAAAGCAAGGCCAGCAAGATCAGCGCCTGGGGCAAGGCCAGCAGCAAGGTATGCGTGTGGCCCCGGTGGTGCAACATGTAGCCGAATGGGCGCGGCAGCAGCCGGGTCAGCACCAGATCGAGGTCGGGCGCGTTGCTGGCAAACCAGGCCGTAAAGAGAAACAGCGCGCGCCGGGTGCGCTGTGCGGGGGCTTGCGGCTCGGGCGGCAGGCTGCGGTGTACCAGTTCGCCGACCCCGAGGCCGATGACCGAATGCGTAATATTATCCATCGGGCAATTTTACAGGATGCCCGCCCCGGCACGCTCTTGCGCTATTTGTGCTACAGCTTTTCCAGCTCCGCGCCGCGCATGCCCACCAGCAAGGCGCGGCCATCGGGCAGCACGCGGAACTCGCCATACCGCGCCTTTTCCCAGCGCGCCGCCTCGCCTTCCTTGAAGAACCAGGCATCGCTGACCAGCACCCAGTTGCCATCCTTCGGCGTCAGCTCGAGCAGGAATTCGCCGGGCGCCAGGGCTTCCTTGGTGTAGGGGCGCAGCAGTTCCGCCACGCCGCGCGCATCGCGCCTGGCCACCACGAAGGGCCGGCCGGGCGCCCGCTCCACGCTGGCCAAAGTGCTCAGCACGCCCAGGTTGACGAAATTGAGGCGCATGTAGTCGCCCTGCATCAGCGAGCGAGGATCGACGGGTTCCAGCGCCACGAAGATTGCTTCCCCCTTGGCAATCAGCTGCTCTTTTTGCCAGATGCCGCCATTGGCGACCAGCAACACCAGCAGCAATCCGCCCAGCACGCCCAGACGCACGGCGCGGCGCTCGAGGGCCACGCCCGCCGGTTTGCTTTCCACCAGGTGCAGCACGGCGCCGCGCGTGGCCAGCCACGACAGCGCGCACAGCACGGCACCCGCTATCGCCAGCAGCGCCGCCTTGCTGGCCAGCGGCCAGGCCAGCTGGTAATAAAAGCTGCCGATGATCCACGCCGCCGCCAGCGCGGCAGCCACGGCCACGCGCGAACGCCCGCTCGTCACGCAATACGCGAGGATCAGCAGCACGGGCCCCAGCGCCGGCATGAACCACGCCAGCACGATCAGCACCAGCGCCACGCCGATGGCGGGCAACTGGCGCAATGCGGGCCAGCGCCATCCCGTCCAGGCGGCCGCCGCCGCGGCCAGCACGAGCGACACGCCATTCAAGGCCTGCGCATACCAGGCAATACCCTGGTGCCGCGTCACTTCGCGCGCCACTTCGCCGGCAAAGCCACCGCCCAACGCGCCACCCAGCATGAATGTCATGCCGGACCAGAAGACCAGCCCCAGCAGGATCGCCAGGACCCACCCCGTCGACAGCGATTCCAGGAAGGCGGCGACGGGCGCGCCGCGGCCATCGTTGAAGGCTTGCTTCTGCAGCCAGTGGGCGCCCAGCCAGAAGGCCAGGGCCAGCATCCAGGCGAAATACAGTTCCGTGGGATCGTTCTCGAAAATCCAGTCGCGCGTGCTATCGACGATGCCCAGCCCCAGCAAGCCGCAGGCGACCAGTCCCAGCAGCACGCGCAGCCAGTCGCGCGGCAAGGCGGCGGCCACCACCAGGCATGCCAGGCACAGCATCAATGACGCCGTCTGCGTGGAATAGTCGCGGTACAGGGCATAGCCGAGCAAGCCGCCGCCCACGAGCAGGCAGGGCACGGCCAGTTGCTCGACAAACAGCGCCACGCCGCGCGTGCGGATCAGCAGCACGGCCACCACCAGCACGATGGCGGCCACGACATACGCGCCGGGACCGTGGCGCACGACGCTTTCCAGCCCCACGCCCAGCGCAATCATCAGGGGAATGGCGGCCAGCCAGGCGCCGAAGGCCGTCATCAGCACCAGCGGCCACGGCCGCACATCCTGTACGGGACGGGTAGCGTTGGGCGGCAACAGGCCGGCGCGCGTGGCGTCGTCGATCAGGGTGGCGAGCGCATCGGTTCGTTGAGTATTGATATTGCTCATGCCGCCTCCCGCCGCGTGCGCCACAGTATGCCTTGCACGGTCAGCGCCAGCAGCACGGCGGCCAGCAAGCCCAGCACTGTCAGCGCGCCGACGCCGTCGCCATGGCCGTTGAACAGCACGTGCGTCAGCCCGCCCACCAGCAAGGTGTTGATACCGAGCGCGACGGCGCTCAGGCCGAACACGTCAAAGAACCGGCCGGTGGCCAGCAGGACGCCGGCGACGAGCAGCAAGCCCAGACCAGCCCAGTAGGGTGACTCGATCTCATTGCCGAACAGGGCGCTGACGGCCGTGCCCGTGATGAGAATGGTGGCCAGCACCAGGCCCAGGCGCAAGGCCCAGTTGCCCGCGCCCGTCCAGCGCGCCAGCAGGGGCGAGACAAACGCACAGGCAAGCAGCACGGCCAGCCAGCCGCTGACGAAAATGCCCAGGTCGGCCGAATCGATGCGCCAGCTGTGGCGCGCCTGGGCCTGCATCCACAGGGTGGCGGCCGTCGACACAATCAGCATCCACGGCGTCCACAGCACGTCGCTGCGCGCGACCAGACACAGGGGCAAGGCCAGCACGGCCCACAGGGCGAACAGTTGCCACGGATCGGCGCCCGTCTGGTACGTCTGGCCAAAGTAAGCGAACAGGCCGCCGATGGCCAGCAAGGCCAGCAGCAGCAAAGGAACTCTCGCCTTGGGCACGGCAAACGCGCCCACGCAGGCGGCGGCAAACACCCCTTGCAACAAGGCAAAGCGGCCCATGCGGCCGAAGTCTTCCCAGTTGGCGGCCACCCAGCAGATCAGCCCCATGCCCAGCAGCGCGGCGCCCAGCACGGCCACGCCGCGCGGCAGCCAGTAGGCCAGGCGCGCCGGTTCGCGCTGGAAACCGGCCACTTCCTGCAACTGCCGGGTTTGTTGGGCATCGAGCGCATGGGTCGAGGCGAGTTGGTACACGGCGAGGCGTAAATCCATCGTCTGCTTTCTATTGATTTTTAGTATGGGAAGAAAGTGTCAGCGCTCGACGCTGACGCCGCGCCAGAAGGCGACGTGGCCGGCAATTTGCTTGGCGGCATCCTTGGGCTGAGGGTAATACCAGGCCGCGTTGGCATTGACCTGGCCGTCGACGACGACGTCGTAATAGCTGGCCGTGCCCTTCCACGGGCAGACGCTCGTGTGGCTGCTGGGACGCAGGTAGTCCTGCGTCACCTTTGACAAAGGAAAATATACATTGTTTTCAACGACTTGCACCTGCGCATCGGTCGCTTGCGCGATGACGGCGCCATTCCAGCTGGCTGTTGGCATTTGACTATCCTCCTTCTGCGCCGAGTGTAGCGCAAAAAGTCCGCCATGGCGCGCGCCATTGGCGCCCGGTTCAGGCGCCCGCGATGATCTGGCGCAAGGCTTGCTCGAACACTTCAGGCGGCTGGCCGCCGGAAATCAGGTGGCGCTCGTTGATGATGACGGCCGGCACGGAGTTGATGCCGTTCTGCTGGTAGAACTGCTCTTGCGCGCGCACCTCGTCCGCATAGGCGTTCGATGCCAGCACTTCGGCCGCTTTGACGGTGTCCAACCCCACCTTGCCGGCCACGGCCAGCAGCACCTCGTGCGACGACGGATCCTGCCCTTGCGTGAAGTAGGCGTCGAACAACGCCATCTTGAGTTCCTTCTGGCGCCCTTCCAGGGCGGCCCAGTGCAGCAACCGGTGGGCGTCAAAGGTGTTGTAGATGCGGCCGCGCTTGTCCATCGCGAAGGTAAAGCCCAGTTGTTCGCCACGCGCGCGGATCGCTTCGCGCGACTGCGCCATTTGTTCCGGCGTGGAACCGTATTTGCGGGCGATGTGTTCGCCGATATCCTCGCCTTCGGGCGGCATGTTGGCATTCAGCTCGAAAGGCTGGAAGTGGATGTCGGCCTGGACGGTGCCGTCCAGCTTGGCCAAGGCTTGTTCCAGCGATTTCAGGCCCACCACGCACCAGGGGCAGGAAACGTCGGAAACGAAATCGATACGGACGGGAGTGGGTGTGGCGGAGGAGGTTGAAACAGTCATGGTGGGCAGCCTTTGCGCGAGTCGGTGGCGGCCGCACCGCGCGGCGCCGCAAGCACAGCATATGCGTGCGGGCCGCGGGAAATCAAGCGCTTACTTCTTCTTGACGGGCGCCTTGGCCGCATCTTTCTTGCCGCCGATCTTGCTTTCCTTGCCGGATAGCAAGTTCGCGATGTTCTGGCTGTGGCGGTAAGCGAGCAGCACGCTCATGACGATGACGGCCAGCAAGATGGGATCGACGCCGAACAGCAAGCCATAGTAAAACGGCGCGAACAGGGCCGCCACCAGGGCTGCCAGCGAGGAATAGCGAAACGCGTAGGCGATGATCAGCCAGGTGGCCAGGGTTGCCAGGCCCAACCATGGATTGATGCCCAGCAGCACGCCGAGGGCCGTGGCCACGCCCTTGCCGCCGACGAAGCGGAAAAACACGGGCCACAAATGGCCGAGGAAGACGGCGATGGCCACCAGGGCCACGGCCGTGTCGCCCACGCCCAGCGCGCCGGCAAAGTGGTCGGCCAGGAAGACGGCCAGCCAGCCCTTTGCGCCATCGCCCAGCAGGGTCATGATGGCGGCGCCCTTGTTGCCGCTGCGCAGCACGTTGGTGGCGCCCGGATTTTTCGAGCCATAGGTGCGCGGATCGGCAATGCCGTAGACCTTGCTCATCACCACGGCAAACGATATCGAGCCGAGCAAGTAAGCGGCCACTGTCATTGCCACGGTTGTGATTACTGGATTCATTTCTTCCCTTTATTGTGTTTATTACACCAGCATCGAGGCTGGCGCAGCAGAATATACACCAGCGCTCCGCCTACGGACAGGGCGGGGACTGGTTTTCTTAATCCTGCAAGGCGCACTGCACGGGCTTGGCTTGCAGCAAATCAACAAGCACCTGCGGCGCCAGCGAGACGAGAAAACCGCGCCGCCCGCCATTGATGTAGATGCGCGGCAAGTCCAGGATCGATTGCTCCACGTACACGGGCATGGCCTTCTTCGTACCGAATGGCGACGTGCCGCCGATCATGTAGCCGGAATGGCGCTGCGCCACCTCGGGCTTGCACGGTTCGACGGACTTGCAGCCGATGCCGCGCGCCAGGTTCTTGGTCGACACCTTGCAATCGCCATGCATGAGCACGATCATCGGCTTGGCCGCCTCGTCCTGCATCACCAGGGTCTTGATCACAGAGTGCTCGGGCACGCCAAGTTCGCGCGCCGACACGCTGGTGCCGCCGTGCTCTTCGTACGGATACGGATGTTCTTCAAAGGAAACTTGATGCTTGCGCAGCAACTGCGTCGCCTGGGTTTCGGAAATATGCTCTTTTTTAGCCATGCGTGATACGCTGATCGTTCAGTGAGGAGTGCTAATTATGCAGGAAGAAATCCGCTTTGCCACATTCAATGTCTGCAACCTTGCCCCCGCCGGGGCGAAATTGTATGACAACCTGGAACCGTTGAGCCCGGCGCAATACGCAGCTAAGGCGGAGTGGACGGCGCGGCAGATCGACCTGCTTGACGCCGACGTGATCGGTTTCCAGGAAATTTTCTCGCAGGCGGCCCTGCGCGACGTGCTGTCGCGCACGCGCCACTACCGCGAAGCCACCGTGGCCGGCTACGATGCGATGGACCCCGCCGGACGCATGCTGCCCACGGTGGCGCTCGTATCGCGCCTGCCGCTGGCCGGCGCCGGTGTTGCCTGGGCGGATTTTCCGACCGGCATGAGCGTATCCGCCGATGACAACGCCTGCCGCTTCGCCCGCGCGCCCCTGCACGTCCAGGTCATCTTGCCTGGCGGGCAACTCACCGATGTGGTCGTCGTGCATTTGAAATCGCGCCGGCCCGACTACCGCCATGGCGACGGCAACGACGCGGCCAGCTACGCGCTGGCCAACCTGCGCTCGCTGCAGCGGCGCGGCGCGGAAGCCGTGGCCCTGCGCGTGCTGGCAAGCGAGCTGGGCCACAGCGGCCGTCCCCGCATCGTGCTGGGCGACTTCAACGACATCGCCAATGCCGTCACCACGTCCATCGTCATGGGCGCGGGCGCGCCGTGCGAGCCCGGCATGGAAATGCGCGCGCGCCTGTACGACGCCAACGCCATCCAGCTGCGCCAGGACGCCCTGCGCCACGTGGGTTACACGAATATCCACGACAGCGCCTACATGACGATCGACCACATCCTAGTGTCCGAACATTTTCATCCTGCCTCGCCGCGCGCCATCGGCGTGCTGCAGGAAGTGACTTATCTCAACGACCATTTGCTGCGGGGCTTGCCGCATGCATCCGACCATGGCCAGGTGCTGGCGCGCATCAAGCTGCTGGGAAACATTGACTAATGTAGCAACCTCGCCAGCGCGCTGCCCTCGACTTGCGCGCTGGCATAGCGCCCCTGGTATTGCTGGCAGCCCTGTCCCCGCAGATACGCGAGTTGCTGCGCCGTTTCCACGCCTTCGGCGATCACCGTCAATTGCAGCTCGCGCGCCATGGCGATGATGGTGGCGGCCACGGCCGTATCGGACTCGCCCGCTGCGCCATCGGCTACGGCGGGCAGGAACGAGGGGTCGATCTTGAGTTTATCCACGGGGTAATGGTGCAGGTTGGCCAGCCGCGAATAGCCGGTGCCGAAGTCGTCGATGGCCAGCCTGGCGCCCAGCGCACGCAGCTGCGCCAGCACGCCGGCCAGGCGCGCGCCGCCCTTCATCAGCAAGGACTCCGTCACTTCCAGTTCCAGGCTGGCGGCAGGCAAACCCGACATGGCCAGCGCTTCTTGTACGCTGAGCAATAAATTATTGTGCAGGCATTGCGCGGGAGACAGATTCACGGCCACTCTCCAGGCATGGCCCGCATCGTGCCAGGCGCGCGCGCGCAGGCAGGCGTGGCGCAGCACCCAGTTGCCAATCGACACCATCAAGCCGCATTCCTCGGCCACGGCGATGAAGCGCTCGGGCGGCAGCACGCCCAGTTGCGGGTGGCGCCAGCGCAACAGCGCTTCGGCGCCGAGGATCTGCCCGCTGGCAACATCGAGGGCGGGCTGGAATTCGAGCACAAATTCATCGCGGCCCAATGCTTCGCGCAAGCCTTGCTCCAGGCTGGCACGCTCGACGATTTGCGCGTTCATTTCCGCGTTGAAAAACTGGAAATTGTTGCGCCCGTTCTCCTTGGCGTGGTACATGGCGATGTCGGCGTTGTGCACGAGGGTATCGATGCCGTCGCCATCGCTGGGAAAGATGGCCACGCCGATTGAGGTCGATACATGCAGTTCATAGTCACCCAGCTGGTACACCTGCGTCACGGCATGCAGCAGGCTGGCCGCCACATGGGCCACCTGGTCGATGCCGCCCACCTCGGCCAGGATGATGACGAACTCGTCGCCGCCATGCCGGCTGACCGTGTCGACGCCGCGCACGCAGCGCACCAGGCGCCGCGCCACTTCCTTGAGCAGCAAGTCGCCCACGTGGTGGCCCATGCTGTCGTTGATGTGCTTGAAGTGGTCGAGGTCCAGGTACAAAATGGCCAGCATGCTCAGCTTGCGCCTCGCGGCCGCCAGCGCCAGCGACAGCCTGTCCAGCAGCAGCACGCGGTTCGGCAAGTCGGTGAGGAAATCGTGCTCGGCCAGGTGGCGCGTGTGCTCCTCGTTTTTCTTGCGCTCGCTGATATCGCTGAGGATGGCCAGGTAATTGCTCAATTGCCCCTGCGGGTCGCGGATGGCCGTCAGCGACAGCCAGGCCGGGTAGCGTCCGCCCGCCTTGCGCTGGCCGGCGATATCGCCTTGCCAATAGCCGTTGGCGTCGACTTCATCCCACACGTGGTCGAAAAACGCGAGCGCGTCCGGCTCCACGCCGTGCAACACAAAAGGTTTGCCCAGCATGTCCTCCAGGCTGTAGCCACTGATCTCGCTGTACGCGGGATTCATGCTGACGACCCGCTGCTGCGGGTCCATCACGACGATGGCTTCGCGCGCATGCTCGACCACCTGTGCCGACAGGTACAGGGCACGCTCGGCCAGTTTACGCGAGGAAATATCGCGGATCACGGCGTAGAACAGGTAGGTGTGGTCGAGCGTGACGGACGTGAGCAGCACTTCGCCCCAGAACAGCTGGCCCGTGCACGTCTGGTAGCGCCAATCATAGCGGCAGTTGCCGTCGGCATGGGCTTGCGCCGCCAACTGCGTGCCGCGCAACGATGACAATGCGCCATCGGGCTGGCGCAAGGGCGAAAAATCGCTGAGGCGGCGCGCCAGCAGCCGTGGCCGGTCTTCGCATTGAAACAGGGCAATGGCGGCCGGATTCGCTTCGGCGACATGCTCGTCGCGCAGCAGCAGGATGGCGTCGGCCGATTTCTCGTACAACTGGCGGAAATTGTCGCCCATCAACAGCAAGGCGCCCTGCGCGGCGCCATCGTGGCCGCCGGCCGTGATGTCGACGTCGATGCAGACTACTTGCCGCACACGCCCGGACTGGATGACGGGAAACACGGTGGAGCAGATGCAACGCGGCGCGGCCCCATCGGCGCCGAGCTTCCACAGGCGCGTACTGCGTGCCTTGCCGCTCTCGCACACGGCCGCCAGTTCGCCGGCAACCTCCTCGGCCACGCTGGCGGCATCCGGCAGCGCCGCGGCCACCCTGGCCCACGGCTGGCCCAGTACCAGCTCGGCTGGCACGCCATACAGGCGCGCCGCGCCGGCACTCCAGTAACGCACGATGCCGTCGCGGTCGATGCCGCGCACGGCAAGGCCGGGCGCCTGTTCGACGGCGGCAACGATGATGGACAGCAAATCGAGCGCCTTGCCGGCCGGCCCCGCCTGCGGTTCGGCCGCGGCCAGCAAACGGCCCGGCGACGGGGCGGCTCCGGCAATCCGATCAGACATCAGGCCCCCTCGTGGCGCGGCCGCGCGGCAACCGGCAGGCGTATGGCCTGTCCGGTGGCGCAACCATCCTGACCATTCTTGCGCGCCGGCGAATCGGCTTCTTGAGGATGCGCAAGCATCGTGACGCGCACGGCGGGCATGCTGGCATTGGTCTCCGGTCGCCGTTTTTTGCATTCCAGCCCCGATTTTGTGCAATCTGTCGCATGGCGATGGCAGCCGGACTTGAATCTTCCTAAAGTGGCAACATGCGCATCGCCGTGAACGGCCGCAGCGGCAGGCGTGCTGTCTGCGGCCGCCACGGTGATGCGCTACCCGAATTCCCCCGGCCTGCCGCAGGCCGGCCGCACCGAGACCTGGCGCCGAAGCCCTGCGCCGCTCCTGACTAAAAAACCTATGAAAAACGAGACCCTGCCCCCCGCCTCCCCCCTTGCCGCCACGCGCCGCCGGCGCTGGCGCACGCCCGTCTTGATCCTCGTCGTGCTGGGCCTGGCCGGCGGCGGCTGGACGGTGATGCAATCGAAGCAGCAAGCCGCCAAGGCGGCCGAGCAGCAAGCGAGCAAGAAGAAGGAGCAGGAAAAGACGCCCGTGCATGAACTGGCGCAGGGCGACGTGGCCGCCATCGATGCGCGCGCCCTCAGCATCAGCCTGCCCCTGTCCGGCTCGCTGACGCCCGTGACCCAGGCTACCATCAAGGCCAAGGTTTCCGGCGTGATCGAGGCAACGACCTTGCAGGAAGGCCAGCAGGTAGCCAACGGGCAAATCCTCGTGCGCCTGGATGCGGCCGACCTGCGCGCCCGCCTGACGCAGCAGCAAGCCATGCTCGACGAAGCGCAGGCGCGCTTGTCGATGGCCAGTAAAAACGAGGCGAACAGCCAGGCGCTGCTCAAGCAAAAATACATTTCGCAGACGGCCTACGACACGACGCAAAACTCCGTCGACCTGGCGCGCGCCAACGTCAAGTCCGCCGCCGCCATGGTCGACATCGCCCGCATCGCGCTGGCCGACACGGTGATCCGCGCACCGATGGCCGGCATCGTCAGCAAGCGCCACCTGCAGGCCGGCGAAAAAGTCTCGCCCGACATGCCCGTCTACACCATCGTCAACCTGGCGCAGCTGACCCTGGAAGCGCCCGTGCCCAGCGCGGAAATTCCCCGCATCAAGCTGGGCCAGGACGTGCACTTCAAGGTCGACGGCTTCGGTGCGCGCGACTTCGCCGGCAAGGTCACGCGCATCAATCCCACCACCGAGAGCGGCTCGCGCGCCATGCTCGTCTACATCGCCGTCGACAATGGCGATGGCGCGCTGCGCGGCGGCATGTTCGCCAAGGGCAGCATCGTCACCGAGCGATCAATCGTGGCGCCGCTGGTGCCCCTGACGGCCGTGCGCAATGAAAAGCAGGGTCCCGTCGTGTATGCGTTGGTCAACAACAAGGTCGTCGCCCAGCCCGTCACACTGGGATTGCGCAACGAGGATGAAGGCTATGCGGAAGTCACATCGGGCCTGGTGCCGGGCGCGAAAGTCATCGTCGCCAAGCTCGATGGCGTGAAACCTGGCCACGGCGTGACCTTTGCCGCGCCAGCAACCGCGCCCGCCGCCCCCGCCGCGCCGGCAGCCGTGCTGGCACGGAAGGATTAAGCCATGTGGATGACCAAAGTCAGTATTCAAAACCCCGTCTTCGCCACCATGGTCATGGTGGCGCTGGTGGTGCTGGGCATCTTCTCCTACCGTGGCCTGGGCGTGGAAAGCATGCCCAGCGTGCAGTTCCCGTTCGCCGCCATTGAAGTGAACTACCCTGGCGCCTCGCCCGAGGCCGTGGAAAACGACATCACGCGCCCCATCGAGGACGCCGTCAACACCGTCAGCGGCATCAAGACCATCCGCGCCAACTCGTGGGAAGGACGCGCCGGCGTCTACCTGGAATTCGAGCTGTCGACGAACATGGACAAGGCCATGCAGGACTTGCGCGACAAGGTGGCCCTGGTGCGCCCGCGCTTCCCGAAGGAAGCCAAGGACCCGTTCATCGCCCGCGCCGAAGGCGACAACGAGCGCCCCATCGCCACCATCGTGCTCACATCCACCGGGCATGACCTGCGCTCGCTGTCGACCATGACGGAGCAGATCATCAGCAAGCGCTTCCAGGGCGTGGCCGGCGTGGGGCAAGTCAAGCTGCGCGGCTTGCGCGCGCGCCAGATCCTCATCAGCATGAAGCCCATCGAGCTCAATGCCCAGGGCATCGGCGTCGATGAAGTGATCCGCGCCATCCAGGCGACGAATACCAATTTGCCGGCCGGCTCGATCAGCCATGGCGCGGCCGAACAATTGGTGCGCGTGGAAGGCAAGATCAAGGATGCGCGTGAATTCGGCAAGATCATCGTCGCGCGCCGCGCCGTCGGCCCCGTCTACCTGGACCAGGTGGCCACCGTCGTCGACGGCGAGCAGGAAGAACTGTCGATCTCGCGCATGAACGGCCAGCAGGCCGTGACCATGGAAATTACCAAGGTGCAGGATGCCAACGTGGTCGAAGTGGGTACCGGCATCCTGAAAGTGGCGGCCGACCTGCAAAAGACCTTGCCGCCCGATATCACCCTGCGCGTGCTCGACGACGAATCGGAACGCGTGCAAAGCCAGCTCAATAACGTCAAGCGCACCATCATCGAAGGCGCCGTGCTGACCATGGTGATCGTCTTCCTGTTCCTGCACTCGTGGCGCTCGACCATCATCACGGGATTGACCCTGCCGATTTCCGTGCTGGCCAGCTTCATCGCCATGAAGGCTTTCGGTTTTACCCTGAACTTCCTGACCCTGATGGCACTGTCCCTGTGCATCGGCCTGTTGATCGATGACGCCATCGTCGTGCGCGAAAACATCGTGCGCCACCTGGGCATGGGCAAGAACCACTACAAGGCGGCCAACGACGGCACCAATGAAATCGGCCTGGCCGTGATGGCCACCACATTCGCCATCGTCGCCGTGTTCGTGCCGGTGGCCTTCATGGACGGCATCATCGGCCGCTTCTTCCTGCAATTCGGCATCACCGTGGCCGTCGCCGTTCTCGTGTCGCTGTTCGTCAGCTTCACGCTCGACCCCATGCTGTCGTCCGTCTGGCGCGACCCCGTCAAGGACCGCTTCAAGTACGTGCCGTGGCTGGGCCGTTTCATGGCCTGGATCGAGACGGGCATCGACCGCCTGCACGTCTGGTATGGCAAGGTGCTGGCCCTGGCCCTGCGCTGGCGCAAGACGACGCTGGCCACGGCCGTGGCCCTCTTCGCGGGCAGCCTGATGCTCGTGCCCATGATCGGCGGCGAGATGTTCCCCGAGACGGACCAGGGCTGGGTCAACCTGCGCTTCAAGACGCCCGTCGGTTCCAGCCTCGAATACACGGATAGCAAAGTGCGCCAGATCGAGACAGCCCTGAAGGAATTCCCCGAGATCGACAGCCTGGTGGCCAATATCGGCACGCCCGATGGACGCAATGCGGCCGAGGTGAACCTGAAACTGACGGACATCAAGACGCACAAGCGCCGCTCGCAGCAGGAACTGGAAAAGCTGATCCGCGAACGCCTGGCGCCGATTGCCGGCATCACCCTGTCCGTCGGCCAGCGCCCCATCTTCATCGCCATTCTGGGCACGGACGAAGGCAAGCTCGATGCCGTGGCGCATACGCTGATGGACAAGATGCGCAACATCAAGGGCCTGGCCGACATGGAATACAGCCAGGAAGGCGCCAATCCGTCGACCACCGTGAAGATCAATAACGAACTGGCCAGCGACCTGGGATTGTCGGTGCAGCAGATCGGCAATGCGCTGCGTCCATTCGTGGCGGGCGACACGGTCAGCCACTGGCTGGCGTCCGACGGGCAGAACTACGACGTCAACGTGCAGTTGCCCAAATCGGGGCGGCAAAAGGTGGCCGACCTGGCCGACCTGTCGCTCGCGTCCAGCAAGCTTGACGCCAACGGCAAGCCCGTCATGATTCCGCTGCGCCAGGTGGTTGAATTCGTGCCGTCATCGAGCCCGCAAGTGCTCAAACGCCAGGCCTTGCAGCGCCGTGTCGCCATCTATGCGGGCACGCAGGGCCGCCCTGCCGGCGACGTCGACGCCGACGTGCAAAAGGCGATGCAATCGATCGACCTGCCGCCGGGCGTACGCTTCGACGTGGCCGGCAATGCGCAGCAGATGGCCGAAACCATGGGCGGCGCCATGATGGCGCTGGGGATCGCCGTGATCTTCATCTACCTGGTGCTGGCCTCGCAGTTCGGCAGCTTTTTGCAGCCGATCGCCATCATGGTGTCCTTGCCGCTGTCGCTGATCGGCGTGCTGGCCGCGCTGCTGATCACGGGCAGCACCCTGAACATCTTCTCCGTGATCGGCTTCATCATGCTCATGGGCCTCGTCACCAAGAACGCGATTCTGCTGGTCGACTTCACCAACCAGCGCCAGCGCGAAGGCCTGGAGCAGTTCGAGGCGCTGATGGAAGCGGGGCAAGTGCGGCTGCGTCCTATCCTGATGACGACCCTGGCGATGGTCTTCGGCATGCTGCCGATGGCCATCGGCATGGGCGACGGCGGCGAATCGCAGGCGCCGATGGGCAGCGCCGTCATCGGCGGCGTCATCACCTCGACCCTCTTGACACTGGTGGTGGTGCCCGTCGCCTACACCTACCTCGACAGCCTGGGCAAGCGCGCCGCGCGCTTCTTTGGCGGCGGCGAGCATGCGCACACCGATGCACATGCCGACGCCGCACATTAAATCAGAACCGGTCGCCTTCACCGTCCCCGCATTGGCGGGGACGACGCGGCGGCTTCCTGAAGAGAGCTTCAGTTGACCAAAGCGGCCCCACTGGCTAGACTGTCCCGGTTATCAATGATATGGAGTGACTCGTGGGTGCTTGTTCCAGTGACAGTAGTCGATTGACCATCGGCGATCGGCCTTAGGCAAGACGCGCGCATTCCGCCCGCCCTGCCCTCGGCAAGGTGCGGTTTTACCAGCGGCAGTATTCTCTCGCAGTACTTCCCTCCTCTTCGTTCCACCGTTGTCGTCTGCTGCCCCCTTGCGGGCGGATAGTCTTCGCCCTTGCACTCGCCTGTTCCTCCCCAGACGGGAGAAATGATGGTGGTATTTGACTTTGCGCTGCGCGTTGCCGCGGCATTGACCCTGGGCGCCATGATCGGCGCCGAACGCCAGCTGCGCCAGCGCATGGCGGGCCTGCGCACGAATGCGCTGGTGTCCGTCGGCGCCTCGCTGTTCGTGATGGTTTCCGTGCTCGAAGGCGATGCCTCGGGCCACATGCGCATCGCCGCGCAGGTAGTGTCGGGCATCGGTTTTCTGGGCGCCGGCGTCATCATGCGTGAAGGCATGACGGTGCGTGGCCTGAACACGGCCGCCACCCTGTGGTGCTCGGCCGCCATCGGCATCCTGTGCGGCCTTGGCTTCGCCCTGGAAGCGGCGATCGGCACGGGCTTCGTGCTGATCGCCAACCTGGTGCTGCGCCACCTGGCGCAGCGCATCAACGCCCACGGCAGCGAAGCGGGCATCGAGACGGAAAGCATCTACCGCGTGACGGCCGTGTGCGAGGCGGAGCAGGAAGTCCAGGTGCGCAATCTGATGCTGCGCATGATCAGCGGCATGCCGGCCCTGATGCTGCAATCATTGCACAGCGAGGATGCCGCGCACGCGGGGCGTATCGAAGTGCGGGCCGACCTGCTCACGCCCCTGTCCAGCCTGGGATTGCTGGAGCAGATCGTCAGCCAGGTGAGCCTGGAAGGCAGCGTCTCGGCCGTGCGCTGGGCGCTGGTGAACAACGCGGAATTTGTCGCAGAACGAGGAGTGTGATGATGAAAAAATTCTTCCATTGGTTTGCCCGGCGCGGTCCCGTCGTGGCCACCTACCGCCTGACCGTCACCTGCCCTGCGGCGCAAGCGGACCATGTCGCGCGCCTGCTGCTGGCCGAACTGAAAGGCGCGGGCCTGGCGCCGTCGCAGATGCTGCGCAGCTGGGACGAAGCCCGGCAGGTGGTGCAGCTGATCGCCACGGTGCTGTGCCTGGCCGTGCAGCGCGCCGTGCTGGTGCGCTTCGTCAACCGCGCGGGCGCCTGGCCGCAAGTGCGGCAAGTGCGCTGGGAAGGCGTCGCGCCGTCAATCTGAGGCGGGCAGGCGCATGAGAAACAGCGCACCGCCTTGCGGGCGGTTCTGCGCCTCGATGCTGCCGCCATACGCGTGCACGATGGCTTGCGACAGGGCCAGGCCCAGGCCGAAACCGGGAGCCTCTCCCGCGCGCGCCTTGGCGCCCCGGTAAAAACGCTCGAACAGATGCGGCAAGTCTTCCACGCCGATGCCGGGGCCCGCGTCAGCCACGCCGACGATCGCATGCCCGCCCTCGCGCGCCACGTGCACGGTGATGACGCTGTCGGGCGGCGAAAACTTCACGGCGTTATCGAGCAGATTGGCCAGCACCAGATCCACAGGGCCGGCCGCCACCCGCGCGCGCACGGCCACACTATCATCGAAGACGATGCGGATGCCGCGCTGCGCGGCCGCCTTTTCCAGGCGCTGCGCGGCCGCCCGCACGAGGGGATTGAGCGCGATGGTTTCCACGGCATTGCGCTCCTGGCCCACGTCCAGGCGCGTGAGCATCAGCAGTTCTTCCACCAGGGTCGTCAGCCGCTGCACTTCATCGAGGCAGGACGCCAGCGCGTCGACATACTCGGACGTCTCGCGCGGGCGGCGCAAGGTGATTTCGATTTCCGTGCGCAGGCGCGACAGGGGCGAGCGCAATTCATGCGAAGCGTCGGCCGTGAAGCGGCGCTGCGCATCGTAGCCGTGTTCCAGGCGGTCCAGCATGGCGTTCAGGGTATCGACCAGGCGGCCGATTTCGTCCTGCGTGCCGGGATGGGGCAGGCGCTGGTGCAGGCTGGCTTCGCCGATCGAATGGGCCTGGTCCACTACGTCGTCGATGGCGCCCAGCACGCGGCGCGTGAGCATTTCGCCGGCCAGCCCCACGGCCGCCAGCAAGGCCAGCGCCATGGCGCCAAACAGCACGGTGGCCGCGGCCAGCACGTGATTGGTGTCGTCGAGCGAACCGGCCACCTGCACGGCCAGGCCCGCGCCGGACGAGGGCACGGGAATCGACACCATGCGCAACGGCTCTTCGCCGAACTTGGGCAGGGTCTCAAAGACGGTCTCGCCGGCCGCCAGGCGCGCCAGCAGGCCGGGCGGCGCCGGCAGCTGCGCCGCCTCCAGATTGCGGCTGCGCGCCAGCACGCGGCCTTCGCCATCGATGATCTGCACCAGGCGATCCAGGCGCGTCAACGACGGCGGCGCCAGGCCCGGCGCCACCTCGTGCACCTGCACGGGCTGGCGCGGCGCGGCCGGCAGCATGGCCATTTCCGTCTCGCCCAACGCCAGCAGGGCCGCATCAAGCTGGCCATGCACGGCGCGCGACAAGCCCCAATAGCCGGCCAGCGCCGTACAGGCGACGATGGCGAGGATGACGGCCAGGTGCACCAGCAACAGGCGCTTGCGAAAGCTAGCCACCGTTGTTTTCCGCCAGGCGGAAACCGCGTCCGCGCACCGTGTGGATCAAGGGCGGCAAGCCCGGCGCATCGACCTTGCCCCGCAGGTTGCGCACGTGGACGTCAATCAGGTTATCAATGCCGATCAGGTCCGCCTGCCAGATCTGTTCGGCCAGGCGCGCGCGGCTCACCACCTCGCCCACCTGGCGCAGCAGGATCAACAGAATCGCATATTCCTTGGGCGTGAGCACCAGCGGCGCGCCGGCGCGCGTGGCCTGATGGCTGACGGGATCGAGCGTCAAATCGGCGAGCGCCAGCACCAGCGGGCGGCTGATGTCGGAGCGGCGCAGCAAGGCGCGGATGCGCGCCAGCAGCTCCTCGAATTCGAACGGCTTGGTCAGGTAATCATCGGCGCCCGTGTTCAGGCCCACCACCCGGTCGGCCGTGGCGTCGCGCGCCGTGAGCATCAGCACGGGCGTCTGGATGCCGCGCGCGCGCAAGTCGCGGCAAAAATCGATGCCCTGCTTGCCCGGCAACATCCAGTCCAGCACGATGGCGTCATAGTCGACGGCGTAGCTTTCATCCTCGCCCTCTTCCGCGCTGTGCGCCACGTCGACAACAAAGCCTTCTTCCTGCAAGCCGCGGGCCAGCAGGCGCGCCGCCTTGCGGTCGTCTTCCACCAGGAGGATTCTCATGCCTGCCTTTCGCGTCGCGCCTTGTTTTCCATGCTGGCATTTTACCGCGCCGCAGCGTGCGCACAGCGAACCTGAAGAATGATTCAGGCGTTCTTGGGCGCTTCTTCAGGAGCACATTGCTATGCTTTCCCGGCGCTGTACTGATACTGCCCGCGCCCCCTCTGACCGCCCGCCTGGGCACAGCATCCACGCATGCCCCATCACCATCAATAACAAGGAAACACGGGATGAACACGACCACCCGCAACGCCCTGGGCGCCAGCTGCGCCCTCGCTCTCGCCTGCTCGGCCCTGGCCGGCTGCGCCAAGCCGACACCGGCGGCCACGCCCGCTGCGCAATCAATACACCGCGATGACGGCAGCATCGCCGTCGACAAGATGTCGCCGCTGCGCCAGCGCCTGCAGATCGCGCCCGTGCAGGAACAGGAGATCGCCACGCAAACGGAGGCGCCGGGCAGCATCGAAGCGATGCCGGAAAAACTGGTGAAAATCACGCCACCGCTGGCCGGGCGCATCACGCGCTTGCAACGTTCACTGGGCGACAGCGTGAAGGCGGGCGACCCGCTGTTCACGCTCGATTCGGCGGAACTGAGCGCCGCCTACGCGGATGACAGCAAGGCGAAGTCCGCCCTGCTGCAGGCGCGCCAGGAACTCGAGCGCCAGAAAACCCTGTTCGAGGCGGAGATCGCCGCGCGCAAGGAGTACGAAGCGGCCCAGGCGGCCTACGACCAGGCCGGCAGCGACGCGCAGGCCAGCGCCGACAAGCTGGCCCAGTACGGCGCCGACGCGCGCGGCACACGCGGCACCAGCCGCGCCCGCCGTGACTACGTGCTGCGTTCACCGATCGCCGGCACCGTGATCGCCATGGAAGGCGCCCAGGGCGGCTACTGGAACGATATCAACGCACCCGTCATGACGGTGGCAGATCTCTCCACCGTGTGGCTGTCGGCCACCGTGGCCGAGAGGGACCTGGCGCAGGTGGCCGTGGGACAAACGGCCAGCATCACCGTCGACGCCTGGCCCGGCAAGGCTTTCGAAGGCAAGGTCGCCTATGTCGGCGCCGTGCTCGATCCCGAGACGCGCACGGTGAAAGTACGCGTGGCCATCGACAACCGCGCCGGCGCCTTCAAGCCCGGCATGTTCGCCCACGCGGGATTCGCCGGCGCTTCCCGCCGCGCCCTCCTCGTGCCCGCATCCGCCGTGCTGCAAAGCGGACCATCGACGCGCGTGATGGTCGAACGCAGCCCGCTGGTATTCACGCCGCGCACGGTGGAAGTGGGCGCCAGCCATGGAGACCAGGTGGAAATCGTCTCGGGCTTGCGCGCGGGCGAACGCATCGTCGTCAAGGAAGGAGTGCTGCTCAATGATTGACCGTTTCATCGCCACCTGCTGCCAGCGGCGCGGCATCGTCTGGCTCGTGCTGCTGTTCGTCGCCGCCTACGGCGTCTATTGCTGGAAGCAGCTGCCCATCGAGGCTTATCCCGACATCGCCGACGTCACCTCGCAGATCGTCACGCAAGTACCGGGACTGGGCGCCGAGGAAATCGAGCAGCAGATCACCATTCCCCTCGAGCGTGCCCTGCTCGGTACGCCCGGCATGCACGTGCTGCGCACGCGCAGCCTGTTCGCGCTGTCCTTGATCACGGTCGTGTTCGAGGATGGCAGCGACGGCTACTTCACGCGCGAGCGGCTGCAGGAACGCCTGGCCAGCGTGAACCTGCCGTACGACGCCAAGCCGGGCCTCGATCCCTATACGTCGCCCACAGGCGAGATCTACCGCTACACCCTGGAATCGAAGACGCGTTCCCTGCGCGAACTGTCCGAGCTGCAGTTCTGGACCGTGATCCCCCGCCTGCAGCAGGTGCGCGGCGTGGCCGACGTCAGCAATTTCGGCGGTCTCACGACGCAGTTCATGCTGGAACTCGACCCCGCAAAGCTGGACAGCTACGGCTTCTCGCTGGCGCAGGTCAAGGACGCCATCAACGCCAACAACATCAGCGGCGGCGGCAGCGTGATCGACCGCGGCCAGCAATCGTACGTGGTGCGCGGCGTGGGCTTGCTGCATACCCTCGACGACATGGGCAACGTCGTCGTCAGCAGCAAGGACGGCGTGCCCGTACTGGTAAAAGACCTGGGCAGGCTCGCTTACGGCAACGTGGAGCGGCGCGGCATCCTCGGCAAGGACGACAACCCCGACACCATCGAAGGCATCACCCTGCTGCTCAAGGATTTCAACCCGTCCGAAGCGCTGGCCGGCATCCATGCGGCCGTCGACGACTTGAACGCCCATGTGCTGCCGAAGGACGTCAAGGTCGTGCCCTACCTGGACCGCAGCTCGCTGATCGACGCCACCTTGCACACGGTCGGATTTACCCTCGGTGAAGGCATGCTGCTCGTCGCCCTCGTGCTGCTGCTGTATCTGGGCAGCCCGCGCGCGGCCGCCATCGTCGCGCTGACGATTCCGCTGGCCCTGCTGATCGCCTTCATCTTCATGCACCACTTTAAGATTCCCGCCAATTTGCTGTCCTTGGGCGCGATCGACTTCGGCATCCTCGTCGACGGTTCCGTGGTGGTGCTGGAAAACATGCTGCGCCGCCGCGAACGGGATCAGGAACGGCCCCTGACCCTGCAGGACGCCATTGATGCGACCCTGCAGGTGGCGCGTCCCATCATGTTCGGCATGGCCGTCATCATCGCCGCCTACCTGCCCCTGTTCGCCTTCCAGCGCATCGAATACAAGCTGTTTTCGCCGATGGCGTACGCGGTCGGCGCGGCGCTCCTGGGCGCGCTGGTGGTGGCGCTGGTGCTGATCCCCGGCCTGGCCTGGCTGGCCTTGCGCAAGCCGCGCCGCATGCCGCACAACCGCGCGCTGGACACGCTGACAGGCGCGTATGGCCGCTTCCTCGAGCGCATGGTGGGCAGGAAGCGCTGGGTGGCAATGGTGTGCGCAGGATCGCTCGCAGCGCTTGCCATCCTGGGCGGCAGCATCGGGCGCGACTTTTTACCGTACCTCGATGAGGGTTCCTTGTGGCTGCAGGTGCAGATGCCACCCGGGATCACCTTGGACAAGGCGTCCGAAATGGCCAGCGAACTGCGGCGCGCCGCGCTGGAATTCCCGGAAGTGTCGACCATCGTCACGCAGACGGGGCGCAACGACGACGGCACCGATTACTGGACGCCGTCGCACATCGAGGCGAGCGTGGGACTGCATCCGTATAAAAGCTGGAAATCGGGCATGAGCAAGCAGCAGCTGATCGCCAAAATGAATGCACGCTTCGCCCGCATGCCCGGCGTTACGGTGGCCTTCATGCAGCCGATGATCGACGGCGTGCAGGATAAATTGTCGGGCGCGCACAGCGACCTGACGGTGAAAATCTTCGGCAACGATCTCGATGAAGTGCGCGCCATCGCCGGCAAGGTGGCCAATGTCCTCAAAACCGTCCACGGCGCCTCCGACGTGGCTGTGGACGTGGAGCCGCCCTTGCCCAACCTGAAGGTGCAACTGGACCGCGCCAAGGCGGCCCGCTACGGCATCAACGCCGCCGACGTGGCCGACCTGATTTCCACCGGCATCGGCGGCGCGCCCATCGGCCAGGTGTATGTCGGCGAGAAAAGCTACGACATCGCCGTACGCTTCCCGCCCGCCACGCGCTCCAGCCCGGACGCCATCGCCAGCCTGAAGCTCACGGCCGCCAATGGCGCGAGAATTCCGCTGGCGCAGGTAGCAAGCATCAGCACCACTTCGGGCGAAAGCGTGATCGTGCGT
The DNA here is from genome assembly GCF_001445815.1 of Janthinobacterium sp. Ant5-2-1. NCBI lineage: Bacteria > Pseudomonadati > Pseudomonadota > Betaproteobacteria > Burkholderiales > Oxalobacteraceae > Janthinobacterium > Janthinobacterium sp. Ant5-2-1. Next base: position 67,966 of record NZ_LNCE01000046.1, read on the forward strand.
GAAATGGGACGGCGCCACATCATCGTGCGCCTGAATGCCCGCGGGCGCGACCTGGCCGGCTTCCTGGCCGAAGCGCGCCCCCTGGTGGCGCAGGCCGTGGCCAATGAACACCAGCGCATCAGCGTCGAGTGGGGTGGCCAGTTCGAAAACCTGCAGCGCGCGCAAAGCCGTTTGGCCCTGATCCTGCCGATGACCCTGGGCGCCATGTTCCTGCTGCTGTTTGGCCAGTTCCGCAACCTGCGCCAGCCTGCGCTGGTCTTGCTGGCCGTGCCGCTGGCCATGCTGGGCGGCCTGGCTGCGCTGCACCTGCGCGGCATGACCTTGAACGTGTCGAGCGCCGTCGGCTTCATCGCCCTGTTCGGCGTGGCCGTATTAAATGCCGTGCTGATGCTGGCGCAGATCAACCGTTTGCGCGTCGACGAGGACAAAAGCTTGCGCGACGCCGTGCTCGAAGGCGCGCGCGACCGCATGCGCCCCGTGCTGATGACGGCCACCGTGGCCGCCCTGGGGCTGACGCCGGCCATGCTGGCCACGGGCCTGGGCAGCGACGTGCAGCGACCGCTGGCCACTGTCGTGGTGGGCGGCCTGGTGACGGCGACGGCACTGACCCTGCTGCTGTTGCCGGCCCTGTATTACCTGATCGAGGCGCACCTGCAAAAACGCCAGACGCATACCGAAGGAGAGACCCATGACACGTTTTAATCTGCTGCTGGCGGTCTGGCTGATCGCGCCCGGCGCCATTGCCGCGCCCTTGAGCTTTGACACTTACCTGTCCGCCGTGGAAAGCCACAGCCTGGAACTGCAGGCGCAGCAGGAGAGCATCAACTCGGCCAAGGCCGGCATCGGCATTGCCGGCCTGCGTCCCGACCCGGAGTTCACTCTGGGCGCCACGCGCGAAACCGTGCGCAGCGTCGAGCACCGTCCCGTCACGTGGAACCCGGCCATCAGCATGGCCATCGAGACGGGCGGCAAGCGCGCCGCGCGGTTAAAAGCGGCGCACAGCAATGTCGCGCTGGCCGAGGAAACGGTGGCCGGCTTCAAGAGCGAGCTGTATGGCACGGCCGCCGCCGCGTTCACGGAAGCGTGCCGCACGCGCGACGTCCTCGCGCGCAAGGAGCAGACCATGGCGGCCCTGTCGACAGTGGTGGAGGCGAACACCGTGCGGCGCAAGGCGGGCGACGTGGGCGGCATCGAGCTGCTGCAGTCGCGCGTGGAACGCGACCAGTTCCAGGCCGAGCTGGCGCAGGCGCGCAGCGAGGCGGACAGCGCCATGTTGAATTTGTCACCGCCCTTGGGGCGCCAGTTCGATGCGCTATTTCCCGACGCGCAGCTGGCCTGCGACTTTGCCGCGTATGCCGACCAGGATGCCAGCGCGCTGCTGCAGCAAGCGCTCGAGGCCCGCAACGACGTGCGCATCGCCCGTGCCACCGTGGACAATCTGCGCGACGGCGCGGCCCTTGTGCGCGCCAACCGCTCGGTCGATCCGACCGTCACCGTGGGCCTGGCCGCCGCCCGCGGCTACCATGACGGGATCGACGCCAGCGGCAATCCCGTCGACGGTTCACCGCGCTCGCGCGCGCTGTCCATCTCGCTGGCCATCCCCATTCCCCTGTCGCGGCGCGACAAGGGAGACATCGTGCAGGCGGAAGCGGGTGTCACGCAGGCGATGCTGGCGCTGCGCCAGGCGGAACTGACGGCGGAAACGCAAGTGCGCACGGCGCAGCGGCAGCTGCATGCGGCGCAGGACAGGCTGGCGCGCTACCGTGACGGCGTACTGGTCGATGCGCAAAAGGTGGTCGATGGCATGCGCCTGTCTTACGTCAAAGGCAATGCGTCGCTGCTGGAATGGCTGGCGGCGCAGCGTTCGGCCGATGAAGCCTACCAGGGCTATGTGCAGGCGCGCGCCGATGCGACCATCGCCAGCACGCAGCTGCAACTGGCGATCGGCCAGCGGCCGCGCTTGTAGCGGGGAGAAAGTAGAACGAGGAGTTACCGGCGCGGCGATGGTGCCGCACCGGTCGTCAAGCACGGGGAATTACTGGGGCTGGGCTGGCGCGTCGGTGTCGTCGTCTTCCGGCTCATCACTCTCCGCACCTTCGGCACCCTCTTCGCCGTCGGCCGGCTTCGGATTGTTCTTCGCTTCCAGCTTGCGTCTGGCTTTTTCCTCGGCTTTCTTCTTCTTTTCCAGCTCTTTTTGCCGTTTTTCGTATTGGAAATTTGTCTTGGCCATTTACTACCTCTTTAGTTTTTAGATGTTACAGATAAGCATATAAGCCACATTATGACGTAGTTGGAGCAAACACCAAATGTTTAGCCGCGTGGATGATGCTGCGCATGCAGCAGTTTCAGCCGTTCGCGGGCCACATGCGTGTAAATCTGCGTGGTGGAAATATCGGAGTGTCCCAGTAACAATTGCACAACACGCAAGTCCGCGCCATGGTTGAGCAAATGCGTGGCGAACGCGTGGCGCAGGGTGTGCGGCGACAGCGGGGCCGTGATGCCGGCGCTCAGCGCATGTTTCTTGATGATGACCCAGAACATTTGCCGCGTCATGGCGCCGCCGCGCCGCGTGACGAACAGCGCGTCGTCCATTTGCCCGTCAAGAATGATGCCGCGCGCTTCCTTCAGGTAGCGCTCGATCCACAGCCGCGCCTGTTCGCCGAACGGCACCAGCCGCGTCTTGCTGCCCTTGCCCGTGATGCGCAGCACGCCATCATTGAGGCTCAGTTCCACGGATTTCAAGTCCACCAGCTCCGACACGCGCAAGCCGCTCGCATACATAAGTTCGAGCATCGTGCGTTCGCGCAGGCCCAGCGGCGTGCTCACGTCGGGCGCCGCCAGCAAGGCTTCCACCTGCGCTTCGCTCAAGGTGTGCACGAAGCGCGCGGGCTGCTTGGCCGAGACCATCTTCAGGCACGGGTCGGCAGCGATATGCTTGTGCCGCAGGGCCAGCTGGTAAAAACGCTTGAGCACGGACAGGCGCCGGTTCGACGACGTGGCCTTGCTCTCGTCGTGGCGGGCGGCGAAATACGCTTCGATGTCGGCCGTGGACACCTCATACAGGCCCTCACGCCCGGGACGTGCCACTTCCAGCCAGCGCGCAAACAAACGCATGTCGCGCCGGTAAGCGTCCAGCGAGTTTTTCGACAGGCCGTCTTCCAGCCACAGGCTGTCGCAGAATTCATCGATCAGGGTGGCGTTGTCGGGGGCCAGCAGGCTGTTCATCATAGGTAAGCCGCCACGCCTTCATGCGCCAGCAGCCAGCGCTTGACGCCCAAGTGGAATCCCGTCGCGTCGTCGTGGTGGGCAAAGCCGCCCAGGCCGCCAGCGGCCGTGACCCGGTGGCAGGGGATCACCACGGGAAACCAGTTGGCGCCGCAGGCCTGGCCCACGGCGCGCGGCGCCGAGCCGATCAGGCGCGCCACGTCGCCATAGGTGCGCACCTGGCCGCGCGCAATGCCGCTGATCGCCGCCCACACCCGTTGCTGGTAGGCGCTGCCCGAAGCGGCCAGCGGCAGGTCGATGACATAATCGGGATCGCGGAAATAGCGCGCCAGTTGCTGGCATGCCCGCTCGGAGACGGCATCCAGCGCGTCTTTTTCCGCAAAGTGCGGCGGCAGGTAGACCAGTTCGCATACCTGGCCATCGTGCGCGCGCACGCCCATGGCGCCGAACGGCGCGGCCACGATGGCGCTGAACAGTTCACTGCCCTGTTGTTTTTTCATCTGCTGATCATTATTCAAGTGTGGCATATATGCAACCTGCCGCCGCGGGAACCGGCGCCACGGGAATTATGCACCGTCTTTGGGCGTGCCGGCGGACGTTTCCTGCGCACGAAAAAAAAGCGCACCAGTCGGTGCGCTTCAAATATTGCTTCACGTTCCCGGTCGTTTGGGTCCGCCGGTGCCGGCTTGTGGCCGCAGACAGCTATGACTCAACAACTTCTGTGAAACGTGTGTCTCCTCAATATATCCCCGGTATCAATACCGTTTTTATAGACCACTCCCCCACTAACTTTGTTACCAATTCTGTATTTCAGCCTTGCTACCGGAGCGTATATGCATATACGTGTTTCCCCTTAAGGCTGCCCATCATAGCGCATTTATTCGGCCGTATCGACTTTTTTTGCACCATGACGGGGACAACTGTTTTAGTTGTAAATTAAATTTGGCAGCCACAGCGAGATTTGTGGTACGTAGGTAATCAACCCCAGGAAGGCCAGCATGGTCAGCAGCCATGGCATCACGGCCACGGTCAACTCCGAGATGCCCATCTTGGTGATACCGGACGCCACGTACAGGTTCAGGCCCACGGGTGGATGGCACATGCCCACTTCCATGTTGACCACGATCAGGATGCCGAAGTGCACGGGATCGATGCCCAGCTTCATGGCGACGGGGAACAGGATAGGCGCCATGATCAGCACGATGGACGACGGTTCCATGACGTTACCAGCCAACAACAGCAGCACGTTGACCACCAGCAAGAAGCTGATCACGCCCAAGCCCTTGCCCGTGATCCATTCGGCCATCGCCTGCGGGATGTTTTCGCTGGTCATCAGGAACGAGAACAGCACGGCATTGGTGATGATGTACAACAGCATCGCCGACATGGCGGCCGAATCGAGCAAGACCTTGCCCACTTGCTTGATCTTCAAGTCCTTGTAGACGAAGACGGCGATGATGAAGGCGTACACGGCAGCCATGGCGGCCGCTTCCGTCGGCGTGAAGGCGCCCGAATAGATGCCGCCCATGACGATGACGATCAGCAGCAGGCCCCAGGCGCTCTTCTTGAACGTGACGAAGCGCTCGCCCCAGCTGGCCTTTTTCATGCGCGGATAGTTGTGCTTGCGCGCCAAAAACCACGTGGTCAGGCCCAGCAGCATGGCCAGCATCATGCCGGGAATCACGCCCGCCATGAACAGTTTACCGACCGAGGTATTCGTGCTGACGGAATACATCACCATTACGATCGACGGTGGAATCAGGATGCCCAGCGCGCCCGAGGTGGTGATGACGCCGGCGCCGAAACCGCGCGGATAGCCCTGCTTGACCATGGCCGGCAGGATGATGGAGCCGATCGCCACCACGGTGGCGGGGCTGGAACCGGACACGGCCGCAAACAGCGCGCACGCCATCACGCCGGCCAGCGCCAGGCCGCCATGCCAGTGGCCGACCATGGAGCTGGCGAAGTTGATCATGCGCCGCGCCACCCCGCCATGCGTGAGGAAGTTACCGGCCAAAATGAAGAACGGGATGGCCATGATCTCGAATTTCTCGATGCCCGTGAAAATCTTCAGGGCCACCGATTCGATGGGCACGCTGGTCATGGTGAACAGGAAGGTCAGTACCGTCAGGCCCAGCGAAATGGAAATCGGCATGCCGGTCAGCATCAGCGCCAGCAGCAACACAAAAATAATCAGCGCGTTCATGCCTTGGCTCCTTTTTCTTCCGCCGTCAGTTCGTCTTCCAGGCCCTCGACGTGCGAGTGATCGTGTTTCGGCAAGGCGCCCGTCTTGATGAAATGCACCATCACTTGCAGGAAACGGAAGCACATCAGGTAGGAACCGAGCGGCACGGCCAGGTACACCAGCCACATGGGGATTTCCATGTCGGCCGAGGTCTGGTCCGTGTGGCCGATCGACCACACGAAGCTGGCGCCCAAAGTCCCGACGATGCCCGTAAACAGGGCGCCGGCGCCGAGGCCGAAGACGATAAAGCGGTCACGCCAGCGCGGGTTCATGCGGTTGATCAGCACATCGACGCCCACATGGATGCCCGTGCGCACGCCATACGCGGCGCCGAACTTGGCCATCCAGACGAACATGTAGATACACAGTTCCTGAGCCCAGCTGGTATTGATTTGAATCAGGAAGTCTTGCAGGCCCGGTATCGGCAGGCCCGCCAGGTAGCGGTGCACGACCGCGACGAAGATGATGAAGGTGGCCGCGCCCATCAGGGTCGCGATCAGCCACTCTTCCAGGTGATCCAGAAATTTCATGGTGGACTTTCAAAGAATGCGGGTACACGGACTCCCGCGCAGGACGCGCAGGAGTCATTCAAGCCAGTGGCAGGGATGCCCTGCCTGGCGCGCCAGGCGGCGCGCTACAGCATGCTGCTTACTTCGCGCTTTCCTTGTTGATGGCCGAGATCAGGTCCTTGCCGATGCGCCCTTCCATGGCCTTCTGCACGGGTGCCAGCGCCTTGCGCCACTCGGCCTGTTCCTGCACCGTCAGCGTATAGATCTGCGTCTTGCCCGCTTTCTTGATGGCGTCGAGGGCCTGGTCGTTGTCGCGCTGGGCGATGGCTTTTTCAAACGTGGTCGCCTCGCGCATGGCTTTTTCCAGCTGGCCGCGTATATCGGGCGGCAAGCCATCCCAGAATTTCTTGTTGACGATGACGGCATAGCCCAGGTAGCCGTGGTTCGACACGGTCACGTGCTTTTGCACTTCATGCATCTTTTGCGTGTACATATTCGATGGCGGATTTTCCGTGCCGTCGACGACGCCCGTCTGCAGCGCCTGATACACTTCCGAGAAGGCCAGCACCTGCGGGTTGGCGCCCAGCGCGCGCATCTGCGCGTCGAGCACCTTGGACGACTGGATGCGCATTTTCAGGCCCTTGAAGTCGGCCGGCATGTGCAGCGGCTTGTTGGCCGACATCACCTTGAAGCCGTTGTCCCAGTAGGCCAGGCCCGTGATACCCTTGGGTTCCAGTTTTTTCAGCAGGCTCTTGCCGATTTCGCCTTCGGTGACGTTGTACAGCGCCGTCTTGGTGGGGAAGATGTAGGGCAGGTCGAAGGCTTCGAATTCCTTCACGCCCAGCGGGCCGAACTTGGCCAGCGAGGGCGCCAGCATCTGCACGGCGCCCAGCTGCAGCGCTTCGAGTTCTTCCTTGTCCTTGTACAGCTGGCTGTTCGGGTACAGTTCGACCTTGACCTTGCCATTCGTGGCTTTTTCGGCCAGCTGCTTGAAGCGTTCGGCGGCCTGGCCTTTCGGCGTGTCGGTCGCCACGACGTGGCTGAACTTGATGACGATGGGGGCTTGCGCGTAAGCGTGGACGCCGGCGGTGGCGCCTATGGCCGCGCACAGCGCGACGAACATGGTTTTCATCTGCATTGTTGTCTCCTGAGTGGTTTTTGAAAAACTTTATTATTTGTCTACTTGGATATTGTGCCAAAGAAACTGCCGCCGCTATTGTGGTTAACCACAATAGCCGGTTCCCGATAAGCCGCTACCCTGCCAGCCATGCCGACTCCCCCCACCCTTGCACGCCGCTTCAAGCTATCGAGCCCGATGCGCTGGCTGCTGCCCGTCATCCTGCTGCTGCTGTTCCTGTCCATCCTGTTCTGGCTGCCCTGGCAGGCGCGCCAGATGGAAAGCAACGAACGCCAGGAGCAGCTGATCGCCGACACCCTGTGGGTGGAACAGACCATCCGCTTCCAGCTGGCGCGCAACGAGGAAAGCCTGTTCAACCTGGGCGTGGACATCGCCAGCGCCTCCCTGTCGACGGAAAAAGTGCACGAACGGCTGCAGCAGATGTTGCGCAATGGCCGCGAATTGCAGCGCGTGCTGTGGCTCGACACCAGCGGCAAGGTGCTGGCCACCAGCGACAACAGCCTGCCGCACGCGCTGTCGTTTGCGCCGGCCTCGCTGACGGCGGCCGACAATGCGCGCCGTTTGCACCGGGGCCAGTATGCCCAGCCTTCGCAGCAGACGGGCTTTCCCGACGCGCCGCCGGGCGCCATGCTGATGGATTACCACCAGCCCCTGTTCGATGGCCAGCGCTATGTCGGCAGCCTGGTGGCCACCTACCAGATCAGCAGCCTGCTCGATGAAATGGTGCCGTGGTGGTTCGCCCAGGATAACCAGATTTCGCTGATCGACCGTGACGACAAGGTGCTGGCGCGCCGCGCCGCCGCCGGTCCCGGCCACGGCGTGTACACGCACAAGCGCGCGCTCGACGTGCCCGGCGCCAGCATCACCCTGTTTACCGACAGCGTGAAAAGCCAGCCCAAGCTGCTGCCCAATTTGCTGGTCGGCTCCGTCATCGCCCTGTCGCTGGGCTTGCTGTGGAGCTTGCTGGCCCTGTGGCGGCATATTTCGCGCCGCCTGGTGGCCGAAGGCGCGCTGCGCCAGCAGATGCTGTTTCGCACGGCGATGGAAAACTCGCTGGTGACGGGCATGCGCGCGCGCGACCTGGAAGGCAGAGTCACCTACGTGAATCCCGCGTTTTGCCAGATCGTCGGCTATCCGCCCGAAGAAATCCTGGGCCGTTTGCCGCCCATGCCCTACTGGGTGCCCGAGGCGCTGGAGGAATACCAGCAGCGCTTCGTCAAGGCCCTGGCCGGCAATCCCACGCCGCAGTTCGAAACCTATTTCCAGCGTCCGGACGGCACGCGCGTGGCGGTGCTGATCTTCGAGGCGCCGCTGGTGGACAAGAACGGCCAGCAGACGGGCTGGATGGGGTCCGTGCTCGATATTTCGGACCGCAAGCGCGTCGAGGAACTCAATCGCCAGCAGCAGGAAAAGCTGCAAACGAGCTCGCGCCTGGCCACCATGGGCGAGCTGGCGTCGATGCTGGCGCATGAACTGAACCAGCCGCTGGCGGCCATTTCCAGCTACACGACGGGCGCCTTGAATTTGATTCGCCGCGCCATCGAGCATGACGCTCCCGTCGATCCGGGCACCTTGAAGCCGGCGCTGGAACAGGCCAGCGCGCAGGCGCAGCGAGCCGGCCAGATCATCCGCAGCGTGCACGATTTCGTGCGCAAAAGCGAGCCGCAGCGCCAGGATATCGCCATCCGCACCCTTATCGACGGCATCCGCGCGCTGATCGACCTGCAGGCGCGCAAATACTATGTCACCATCCAGGAAGAGCTGCCGCCGGACCTGCCGCTGCTGCGCGCCGACCCCGTGATGATCGAGCAAGTGCTGCTGAACCTGACGCGCAACGCCATCGAGGCCATGCAGGACGCGGCGCCGGGACGGCGTATCATGCGCCTGCGGGCCAGCCACGACGCGCGGCAGGGCATGGTGACGGTGGACGTGATCGACCATGGCCATGGCATCCCCCAGGACGTGGCCGAGCGGCTGTTTTCGCCGTTTTTCTCGACCAAGTCCGAAGGCATGGGCATGGGCCTGAACATCTGCCGCACCGCCATCGAATTTCACGGCGGCGCGCTGACCTTCGGCGCCAACCCCGCTGGCGGTACCATCTTTACATTCAGCGTGCCGGCCGCGCCAGGCGCGCCGCACTCGCATTAACCAGTAATCAGTAACCAATAACGCATAACGACAAGCCGGAGACACCATGCTACACATCATCGACGACGAAGAGGTCGTACGCGACTCCCTGTCCTGGCTGGCCGCCTCGCGCAGCATCGAATCGCGCAACTACGCCAGCGCCCAGCAATTTCTCGATAGCCTCGATGGCAGCTTCGACGCGGCCGGCGACTGCGTGCTGCTCGACGTGCGCATGCCCGACATGAACGGCATCGCCATGTTCGACCAGCTGGTCAAGCGCGACCTGACGGCGCGCCTGCCCGTGATCTTCCTCACCGGCCACGGCGACGTGCCGATGGCCGTCGACAGCCTGAAACGGGGCGCCTTCGATTTCTTTGAAAAGCCGTTCAACGACAACGACCTGATGGACCGCGTGCAGCAGGGCCTGGCCAACTCGCGCCAGGCGGGCGAGCTGGCCGCCGTGCACGCGCGCCTGGCCACCCTGTCGACACGCGAACGCGAAGTGCTGGACCTGATTTTGGCGGGCAAGATGAACAAGGTGGTGGCCGACAAGCTGGGCATCAGCATGCGCACCGTGGAAGTCCACCGCGCGCATATCTTCGACAAGATGCAGGTCAAGACGGCGGTGGAACTGGCGGGATTGTTGAAGTAATGACGCTGATTGTTGGATTACGCAGCGCTGGCGCGCCGCTAATCCAACCTACGTTGCAATATAGGCCGGCGTAGGTCGGCGTAGGTCGGCTTAGCGCAACGCGCGTAAGCCGACACCACCACCATCACTCATCATGGTGTTCATGATGCTCTTCCACGCCATGCTTCCAGTAGCTGGCCACATGCAGATGCTGCTTCGGCACCCCGGCGTCAATAAAGTGCCCGCGCAAGCCCTGCACCTGCGCATGCTCGCACGCCACCCACACGTAGCCGTCGCCATCCTGCGGCAAGGCCACTTGCGCCAACGCTTCCAATAGCAGCGGCCCCTTGCGGCCATTGCGCGCCACCCAGCGCACGTCCAGCCGGGCCGCGCAATCGAGCGCGATCTGTTCACCGTCTTCGACGATCTCGATCACGGCAATGGCGCGCGCCGTGGCCGGCAACTGCTCCAGGCGGCGGGCGATGGCCGGCAAGGCCGTCTGGTCGCCCACCAGCACATACCAGTCGAAATCAAGCGGCACCAGCATTGAGCCGCGCGGGCCGCCCACGCCCAGGGTCTGGCCGGGCGCGGCTTGCGCCGCCCAGCTGGCAGCGGGGCCGTCGCCATGCAGCACGAAGTCGATTTCCAGCTCGCGCCGCGCGGCGTCGTAGCGGCGCGGCGTGTAATTGCGGGCGATGGGGCGCGCGCCCTCGGCATACTGGATGGGATTCGGCCCATTGCCCAGCACGGGAAACACGGGCGCTGTCTGCCCCGGGGCGGGGAAGAACAGTTTCACATGGTCGTCGTGCGCCGGCGAGACAAAGCCGTCCAGGTCGTCGCCCGCCAGGGTGATGCGGCGCATGTGCGGCGTTAGCTGTTCGGTGCGCACGACGGTGAGCACGCGCAGTTTCAAGTCATGCCGCACGCGCTCGATGGCGTGCGGGCGTGGCGCTGTAGTTGTTACAGTAGTCATTGCTTGTCCTTGTAAAGTGGGCTCAGTGGCCGTCGACGATGGCGTTCGCCGCCTGTTCCAGCACGGCGGAGACGCGCTCGGCTTCCGCCTCGCTCCAATTGGTCTTGTTCAGCAACAGCGCATGCTTGAGGGTATGCATGGCCTGGTGCACGCGCTCGGGCAAGGCCTTGCGCGCCTGGACGCGGGCAAACATGTCGAGGCGGGCCAGGATGCCATCCACCTGGGCGCGGTTCTCGTCCAGGTAGGCGCGGCCCAGGTCCGTGATCGTGTAGAGCTTCTTGCCGCTGGCGCTTTCGGAAGACGTGACGTGATCCTGCTCCTCCAGCAGGGTCAGGGTCGGATACACGGCGCCCGGGCTGGGGGCGTAGGCGCCGCCGCAACGCTCTTCGATGGCCTTGATGATTTCATAGCCGTGACGGGGGCTGATTTCGATCAGCGCCAGCACGATCAGCGGCAGGTCGCCGCGGCCGAAGACGCGCTCGGCCCGTTCGCCGCGTCCACCGCGCCCGCCAGGACCACCGCCCATGCCGTCACCGCGCTCGTCGAAGCCGCGCGGGCCGCGGCCATGCATGGCGTATTCCTGGCGATGTTCGCCATGATGGTGGTGATGCTGGCCGCAATGGCCGTGATGATGATGGCCGCCGTGGCCGTGTTCTGCGTGGTGTGAGTTTCTCATGTTTTCTCTTTAAAGATATATCGTTAGTAGGTATCGGCATTTTATAACGATATATCGATAAGTCAAGGAGAAATTTGTTATGCTCGTCTTTTCCCACTCCACACGCCGATGCCATGCCTGAAAAAACCGTTGCTGAAAAAATGTATGTGAAAAATGCCACGACCCTGGCCGTGCTCAATGACGGCGGCGAGCATGGGCAATTGCTGGCGCAGTTACCGGCCGAGCGGGTAGTACGGGAAGGTGAAAATGCCGACTGGATACTGCTGTTCGCGCGCAGCCGCGCGGAACTGGAGCAATTCCTGCCAGCGGCGCAGGCGCGCCTGGCGCCCGGTGGCGCACTGTGGGTAGCGTACCGCAAGGGCGGAATCAAGGCAGGCAGCGATATCCACCGCGACGATATTCGCTTGTATGCGCAGCAATCAGGGCTCGACAGCGTGGCGATGGTCGCCATCGACGCGGACTGGTCGGCGCTGCGCCTGAAACAGGTGTAACCGAAGTCTAGACGACGCCGTGCAAGGCCAGCGCCCATTCGACGTGTTCGCGCACGATGGCCGACGGGTGCTCGCGGCGCGACAGCAGGGCCGCGACGATGTCGGCCTGGCCCTTGGCCTTGGCGGCCGCATTGCCCATGCCGACGGCCAGGTTGCGCAGCCAGCGTTCGTGGCCGATGCGGCGAATCGCGCTGCCTTCCATGCGGCGGTTGAATTCCTCTTCCGTCCAGGCGAACAGCTCCACCATGCCGGCGCTGCCCAGGCTGTGGCGCTCGTCGAAGTCGGGCACGACGGCGCGCTGGGCGAACTTGTTCCACGGGCAGACGGTCTGGCAATCGTCACAGCCGTACACCTTGTTGCCGATCAAAGGACGCATCTCGACGGGAATGGCGCCCTTCAATTCGATCGTCAGGTAGGAAATGCAGCGGCGCGCGTCGAGCTGGTACGGCCCGAGGATGGCTTGCGTCGGGCACACCGTGATGCACGCCGAGCACTGGCCGCAGCGCGGCGTTTCCGGCGGATCGACGGGCAACGGCACGTCGATGAGGATCTCGCCAAGGAAAAAGAAGGAACCGCCCTGGCGGTTGATCAGCAAGGTATGCTTGCCGCGCCAGCCCAATCCCCCCTTTTGCGCCAGCTCGACTTCCATCACGGGCGCCGAATCGCTGAAGACGCGGTAGCCGAAGTCGCCGATCTCGCCCTTGATGCGCTCGGCCAGCTGCTGCAGGCGCGAACGCATCACCTTGTGATAATCGCGGCCCCGCGCATACACGGAAATCACGGCCGCCTCGGGATCGGCGTCGCGCGCCGCCTCGCGTTCGCGCCAGTCCGGTCCCAGCGCCGGCGGCAGATAATTCATGCGCGCGCTGATGGCGCGCACCGTGCCCGGCACCAGTTCGGCCGGGCGCGCGCGCTTCATGCCGTGGCTGGCCATGTAATCCATTTCGCCGTGATACCCTGCAGCTAGCCAGGCTTGCAAGGGCGCTTCCATGTGCGACAGGTCGACGTCGGCGATGCGCACCTCGGCAAAACCCAGCTCGCGCCCCCATTCCTTGATGGTGCGCGCCAGGACGGCGAGATCGGTGACGGTGGCGGACATAGGGGACTTTACGGAAAACGGCAGGCGCGCGGGCGGTTACAATGAGAGCAGCCTCCATTTTATGCGATACCGAAGATAATGACCGAACACTTCAAAGCCCATCTCCACGACGAAGCCGGCACCGCCGCGCTGGGCGCCGCGCTGGCGCGCGCGCTGGCGCCGGGCCTGGCGATCTACCTGCACGGCGACCTGGGCGCCGGCAAGACGGCCCTCACGCGCGCCCTGCTGCACGCGGCCGGCCATGCGGGCCACGTGAAAAGCCCCACCTACACCCTGTCCGAACCGTACACGGTGCAACTCGACGGCCGGAGCGTCAACGTCATCCATTTCGACCTGTACCGCATGGGCAGCGCCGAGGAATTTCTCGACGCGGGCTTTCGCGAAGACTTCGACGGCCGCAATATCTGCATCGTCGAATGGCCGGAGAAAGCCGAACCGGTGCTGCCGCCAGCCGACCTGAATATTTATTTGAACGTTGCGGGTACAGGACGTGATGTAGAATTGCAAGCGTCTTCTGAATTGGGTCTGTCATGCCTTCACCGTCTCAAATTCGCCCCGAACCTTTGATCTCCTCGCCCATCACCCGGCGCACGGTCCTCAAGGCCGGCGGCACCCTGCTGTTGTCCGTGTTCGCGCCCATGTCGGCGATGGCGGCGCAAATTCTCGCCGTGCGCGTCTGGCCGGCCGAGGACTACACGCGCGTCACCCTGGAAAACGACAGCATCCTCAAGGCGACCCACTTCATCGTCAAGGACCCGGAACGCCTGGTGGTCGACATCGAAGGGCTGGAACTCAACCCCACCCTGAAGGGCCTGGTGGCGAAGATCCAGTCGAACGACCCGTACATCAAGCAGGTGCGCGTGGGCCAGAACCGGCCCAACGTCGTGCGCCTGGTGTTCGACCTGAAAGAGGAAGTCACGCCGCAGCTGTTTACCCTGCCGCCGGCCGGCTCCTACAACCACCGTCTGATCTTCGACCTGTATCCCGTGCGCGAGCCGGACCTGATCGCGCAGATGATCGAAAAAGGCGACTGGTCGAGCGACCCGGCCAAGCCGCCGATGGCCGACACGCATACGCCGCCGCCCGCGCTGCCGCTGCCCGAGAGCGGCAAGCCGCCCGTGGCCGCCGTCACACCGGCAACACCGGTCGTGCCGCCCGTGCCCGACGTGCGCCCGGAACAGCGCCCCGAAGCGCGTCCCCTGCCGGGCCAAAAAGTGGTGCGCATGATTACCATCGCCCTCGATCCCGGCCACGGCGGCGAAGACCCGGGCGCCATGGGCAGCCGGGGCAGCCGCGAAAAAGACGTGGTGCTGGCCATCGCCAAGCGCCTCAAGACCAAGCTGGAACTGCAGCCGAATATGCGCGTCATGCTCACGCGCGACGCCGATTTCTTCGTCCCGCTGGGCATGCGCGTGGAAAAGGCGCGCAAGGTGCAGGCCGACCTGTTCGTCTCGATCCACGCCGACGCCTTCATCCAGCCGACGGCGCGCGGCTCGTCCGTCTTCGTGCTGTCCGAAAAGGGCGCCACCTCGACGGCCGCGCGCTGGCTGGCCAACAAGGAAAACCAGGCCGATCTGATCGGCGGCGTGAACGTGAAGAACCACGACAAGCAGCTGGCCAGCGTGCTGCTCGACCTGTCGACGACGGCGCAGATCAATGACAGCATGAAGCTGGGCAAGGCCGTACTGCGTGAAATCGGCGGCATCAACCGCCTGCACAAGGGTTCCGTCGAACAGGCCGGCTTCGCCGTGCTCAAGGCGCCGGACATCCCTTCCATCCTGATCGAGACGGCGTTCATCTCGAATCCGGAAGAAGAAGCCAAGCTGACCGACAACGGCTACCAGGACCAGATGGCCGACGCCATCGTCACGGGCATCAAGAATTATTTTGCCAAGAATCCGCCGCTGGCGAAAAGCCGCCTGACCTGACATGAAAGCTTAGCATGAGCGAGAGTACCTTTGGCCAGCTGCCGGCCGTGACCATCCGCGCCGCCGATGGCGCGCAAGCGACCGTCACCCTGTACGGCGGCCACCTGGTCTCGTGGCAGACCAGCGATGGCCAGGAGCGCCTGTTCTGCAGCCGCGATTCCGCCCTCGACGGCAGCCGCGCCATCCGTGGCGGCGTACCCGTGATCTTTCCCCAGTTCGGCGCGCGCGGCACGGGCATGCGCCACGGCTTTGCGCGCGTGGCGACGTGGCAGCTGGAATCGAGCGGCGAGGCCGATGGCGCCGCATGGGCGCAATTTGTCCTGACCCAGGCTGACTTGCCGGAAGCAATCGCCGCCACCTGGGCCTGGGCTTTCACCTTGCGCCTGCGCGTGGCCGTCAAGGCGCAGGCGCTGGAACTGAACCTGTCCGTGCACAACACGGGCGAGCAGGCGTTTCCATTCTCGGCCGCCCTGCACAGTTATTTTGCGATTGATCAATTGAGCGAAGCGCGCGTTGGCGGCTTGCAGCGCGTGCGCTACTCGGACGAGACGCCGCAAGACGCCTTGCAGGCGGAAGAAGTGCTGCAGTTCGCGGACAAGCTGGACCGCATCTACTACCAGCTGCCCGGTCCCTTGACCCTGCAATCTGGCAGCCATACCCTGCGCCTGGAGCAGCAGGGCTTTACGGACGCCGTCGTGTGGAACCCGGGCGCGCAAGACGCGGCCGCCCTGCCCGACCTGGCCGACGACGAGCAGCCGCGCTTCATCTGCATCGAGCCGGCCCTGATCCAGCCCGATACCCTGGCCGCCGGCGCCGAATGGACGGGCCGCCAGCGCCTTGAGTTTATTTAATTCGATTCCTTGATGATGCGGCCATTTCCCGGCTGAATCGGGCGCGCATTCAGGGGATACAGGCGGCTGAACAGCGCCATCTGCGCCGGCGACGCCTGCACCGGCTGCTTCATCACCATCCACAGCACGCCTTCGCTGCAAGGCGGCTCCGTCATCGACCCCATATACGTGTAGTAATCGCGCCGCGCCGGCAGCATCTCGGCCGGGTCGAGCAGGATGGTCGGCTGCATGGTCTCGAATTTTTCCAGCGGCAGGTTGTTCCACACGGTCTGGATGGTCGCTTGCGGCGCGCCCCGCTCCAGCAGCAGCGCCAGCACGGCTTGCCGGCCTTCAGCGTCGCGGTGCACCAGGTGCACCACCATCTCGAACGCCTTGCCATTGATGCGCTCTTCGGACGGGCGGTGGAAATGGAATTGCTGCAGCTCGAACATGCGGTTCTGCACCGTGATGTAATTGCCGCCGCTCACGCCCACCTGCACCGTGTGGCCATTGTCGACCACGTTGAATGACGACGGGTGGTAGTCAAAGCTGATCTGTTCAAGTTCCACCTTCATGCCGTCGCGGATATCGATCGGCGACTGGCGGCTGCCATTGCCGCACTTGGCCCAGTCGACATTGATCTTGCTCCAGTTGGCCGGGCCGCTGTCTCCCTCGTACGACCAGTGCGTGCCGCGCGCCACGGGCGGTGGCGGCGGCGGCGCGGCCTTCACCACGGCGGCGCGCTTGGCGCGGGCGGCGGCGCGGGCCGCCTGGGTGGCGCGCATTTCCGCCAGTCGCGCGGCGATGCGTTCGGACAGGTCGACTTCGGCCGCTTCTTCCTTTTCGCGCGCCGTGGGCGCGACGACGACAGGCGCCTTGGCCTCCTTGCCCTTCACCGATTCGGTCAGGGTTTTCATGGCGGCCGCGCGCGCCGACGCCGACATGGGCGCGGATGCGGTGGCGCTCGCCGGGGCGGGGGCATCTTTGGCGCTTGCCATGGCCGTCATCACGGCAAGGCTGCAAGCTAACAGGGCGCTCAAATGTCGCATGGAAATCCAGAAAGTAAGAATACCCTCTGGTTTACGGCTGGAAAGCAACAAAACTTGAATCAGGGCAGGAGCAAAACAGAAGTGCCGAAGAGAAAACGGGATCCAGGGCCAGCTGCGGACGGTGCCGCAGCATGCTTGCCCTGGATCTTTGCAGCAATTACGCCGACTTGCCGACCATGCGCTTGTAGAGTTTCCACATGCCGCCCAGTACCACCGGCACGACAGCGGCGCCGACACCGATCAGCACGATCAAGGTCAGGTGGTCGCGAATCCATGGGATATTGCCGAAGAAGTAACCCGCCGTCACCAGACCGACCACCCACAACAGGGCGCCCGTGATGTTGTACATCTGGAAGCGCGCATGCGTCATGTCGGAAATGCCGGCCACGAACGGGGCGAAGGTGCGCACCACCGGCACGAAACGGGCCAGGATGATGGTCTTGCCGCCGTGCTTTTCAAAAAATTCATGCGTGCGGCGCATGGCGTCCTTGTTGATCCAGCGGTAATCGTGGGTAAACACCCTCTGCCCGATGGCCTCGCCTATCCAGTAATTGAGCGTGTTGCCCGTGACGGCCGCCGTGACGAGCAGGAAGATCAGCAAGCCCAGGTGCATCTGTCCCGTCGCGCAAAACGCGCCGGCGATAAACAGCAAGGTATCTCCAGGGAAGAAAAACAGCACCACGAGGCCTGTCTCGCAAAAAATAATGGCAAACAGCACCGCATACACGAGGGTGCCGTACTGCTCGATCAAGATACCCAACGTCTTGTCGACATGCACGATCATGTCGAGGAATTGCACAAAATCCATATATTTTTCCCTAAAGGTAGCGGCGGAATCATACACCACCCGGCCCGCGCAACGGCAGTCCCCGGGCCGATATTTCTGGATTAATTCTGCGGCGCCCTTGCGCGTGTGGCAATTTAAGTAAAGGTTAAGGAAAAGCCATATCGGCAGGCAACTGTCAGGATCGCCATCTGCAATGTTTTTCCAACGAAATATTGCCATTCCGGTATACACTTTCTGCACGGCGCAACCCGCGTCGACCAGGAGAAAACATGTATCGACACCCACTGAGCGGCCTGACCATGGCCACCGTACTGGGGCTTGCACAGCTGGCTGCCCACGCGGCACCCGTCCAGATCAAGGCGCCCGCCGAACTGCCCGCCAAGGCAACCTTGGCCGACGTGATCAAGGCCTCGAAGCCGTCCGACTGGCGTCCGCTGGACCCGGACAACACTCTGTACCTCGACATTCCCGCCGGCCGCGTGGTGATCGAACTGGCGCCCGACTTCGCGCCGAAACACGTGGCCAACATCAAGGCCCTGGTGGCGGAACAGTATTACGACGGCCTGGCCATCACGCGCGCGCAGGACAACTGGGTGGCGCAGTGGGGCGATCCGAACGAGAAAAATCCCAAGCCGATCCAGCATGCCCAGCGCACCCTGCCCGGCGAATTCACGGTACCGCTGAAAAACATCAAGAGCTTCACTCGCCTGCCGGACGTCGATGGCTATGCGCCGCAAGTAGGCCATTCAAACGGCTTCCCGTCCGCGCGCGACCCTAAAACGGGCACGGCCTGGCTCACGCATTGCTATGCCACCGTCGGCGTGGGCCGCGACAGCGCCAGCGACAGCGGCGGCGGCACGGAGCTGTACGCCGTCATCGGCCAGTCGCCGCGCCACCTGGACCGCGACATCACCGTCGTCGGCAGGGTCGTCTCCGGCATGCCATTGCTGTCCACCCTGCCACGGGGTACGGCGCCCATGGGCTTTTATGACAGCCCCGAGAAAAACGTGCCGATCAAGGCCATCCGCCTGGCCGCCAGCGTGCCACCCGAGCAGCGCAGCAACCTGGAAGTGATGCGCACCGACAGCGCCGCTTACCAGGCCGTGCTGGAAGCCCAGCGCCACCGCGGCGGCCCGTGGAGCAAGGTCACGGCAGGCCATATCGACCTGTGCAATGCGCCGATACCGGTGCGGGAGGTGGGGAAGTAGGCCAACTTTTAGCCCAAGAGCAAGGGCTGGGGTCAGACCCGACGGGTCTGACCCCGGTATAATTACCGCATGAACGCTCCCATTACGCCCCACCGCCCGATCCAGGCCTTGCCTGACCAGTTGATTTCGCAAATCGCCGCCGGCGAGGTGGTCGAGCGGCCGTCCGCCGTCGTCAAGGAGCTGCTGGAAAACGCGCTCGACTCGGGCGCCACGCAGATCACGGTGCGGCTGGAAGAAGGGGGCGTGAAACGCATCGCGATCACCGACAACGGGCGCGGCATCGACAAGGATCAGCTGCCGCTGGCCCTGGCGCGCCACGCCACGTCAAAAATCGCTTCCCTGCACGACCTGGAAAACGTGGGCACCCTGGGCTTTCGTGGCGAGGCGCTGGCCTCGATCGCCTCGGTGGCCGCCGTTACCGTGACCTCGCGCACGGCCGACGCAGCCCATGCGTGGGAAATCGTCGGCTCGCACAATGGCAGCGTCTCGCCATCGTCGGGCGCGCACGGCACCACGGTCGACGTGCAAGACCTGTATTTCAACACGCCCGCGCGGCGCAAATTCCTCAAATCGGAGCAGACGGAATACGGCCACTGCGCCGAAGTCGTGCGCCGCATCGCGCTGGCGCGGCCGGACGTGTCGTTCTCGCTGTCGCACAACGGCCGTACCATCGACCAGTGGAATATCAGCGAACTGGCCAAGCGCAGCGCCCACATCCTGGGCAACGACTTCGCCGAAGCGCGACTGGCACTGGACGAGTCGGCCGGCAGCCTGCGCATCCACGGCTTTGCCGGCTTGCCGACGGCGTCCAAGGCGCGCGCCGATGGCCAGTTCTTTTATGTCAACGGACGCTTCGTGCGCGACAAGCTGCTCGTGCACGCCGTGCGCATGGCCTACCAGGACGTGCTGCACGGCGACCGTTTCCCGTCGTACGTGCTGGCGCTCGACCTCGACCCGGCCCTGGTCGACGTCAACGTGCACCCGTCGAAGATCGAAGTGCGCTTCCGCGACAGCCGTTCCGTGCACCAGTTCGTCTTCCACGCCGTGCAGCGCGCACTGGCGCAGACGTCGGCCACGGCCTTCGGCAGCGTACCGGCACCTTTGCCGGCCGCTTCCACCCTGGGCGGCGATACCGCTGGCGCAGGTTTGGGTGGCCCCGGCATCTGGCGCCGCGAGCAGACGCAGACCTCGTTCGGCACGCAGTTTACAAATACCTTTGCCCCCGCCTCGCCCGGCGCGAACCTTCCCTTCTTTGCCGACGCGCCAGGCGTGGCCCAGGACACGGCGGCCTACGGCGCCCTGTTCGGCGGCGGCACAGGTGTCGCCAACTCGCCGATCACGCAGGTGGAACCGTACATCGCCTCGCCCGAAGCGATGGCGCGCGAAGAGTATCCGCTGGGCTTTGCCCTGGCCCAGCTGCATGGCATCTACATCCTGGCGCAAAATACCAAGGGCCTGGTGCTGGTCGACATGCATGCGGCGCACGAGCGCATCCTGTACGAGCAGCTGAAAAACGCGCTGCAGGCGCAAGTGTCGGGCCAGGACATGCAGGTGCAATCCTTGCTGATCCCCGTCACTTTCTATGCGGACGCCATCGAAGTGTCGACGGCGAATGAAAACCAGGACACATTGAAAGCGCTGGGCTTCGACATCGCCGCCCTGTCGCCCACCACCCTGGCCGTGCGCAGCGTGCCGACCTTGCTGAAGAACGCGGACGCGCAAACCCTGGCGCGCGACGTGCTGCGCGACGTGCGCGAATACGGCGGCTCGCGCGTGCTGATCGAGCGCCAGAACGAATTGCTGGGCACCCTGGCCTGCCACACGGCCGTGCGCGCCAACCGGATTTTATCGGTACAGGAAATGAACGCCCTGCTGCGCCAGATGGAAAGCACGGAACGCGCCGACCAGTGCAACCATGGCCGGCCCACGTGGGTGCAGGTCGAGATCAATGCGCTCGACAAATTATTCCTGCGCGGCCAGTAGACAATAGAGACAGTAGGTCGGATTAGCGCAGCGTAATCCGACACTGCAGCGGCGGCATCACGTCGGATTACGCTTGCGCTAATCCG